>CAIPQK010000136.1 GCA_903867185.1 uncultured Candidatus Nemicrothrix sp.
AATCCCTGACGTAACGATTCATACGTGCCCGTGTTGGCGGCATGACACAGCCCAAGATCGTCGCTGTTGATGATGACCAGACGGGAATCAGAGGAGTGGCCGAGGCGTTCGGCGAGCGTTGTCACGGCTGTCACGGTATCTCCCGCCGGGGCTCAACTCCTCATGAGGCGGGTTTCCCCGGTCCGCCACACGTTGCCCAAAGACCCCGAGGAGCGGTTTTCGCTGCGGTCATTGCCGCCCGTAACTCGTCGGCATGAGCAGTGTTGGGGGCAATCGAAAGGATGTTGGCATAACCCTGTGAGACAAGGTCGAGATTGACGAAGAGTCCGTCGGAGGATCGCCAGACGTAGGCGAGAAGTCGGTTGTAGACGTCGTGCTCTTCGATGTCGTGTTCGAGACGGACGATGGTGCCGCGAGGAAGAAGTTGTGCGGTGTGTTCGCTGGCTTCGTGTCCGAAACACTGCACGGGCTTTCGAGGGTCTTTGGTCTCGGGCGTATCGATTCCGAGTAACCGAACCCGTTGGCGCTTGTAACCGATACGCACGTCGATGGTGTCGCCGTCGACAACGTTGATGACAGTGGGTTCAGCGGCATAAGGAGTTGAACTGTGTTGGGCAACGTTGGTGAGAACGAAGACGAACAGCGCCATTGATCCGATGAACAAGATTGCGCCGAGACAGCCAATGAGGGCGGTGGTGCCGGCTGAGTTGCGTTGATGATTGTTGGTGCGTTCAAGCTTGGAGGGAACACGTTGCACTGGATGAGCCATGCGAGTGGGCGATTCCATGTTGGCCTCGGAGGTGAGGGGGTTCTGGCTGCACACGCGGCGATCTCGTCACCATAGAAGTCGGATGCGTCACGCAAAAGAGCCCCGACACATGGCCGAGGCTCTTTCGTAACAAATTGATTCGTTTGACTGTCGGGCCAAATTTTGGCCGCTTGGTCAGAGTCGTTCGATGAGTGTGCCGGTGCCGAGACCGCCGCCGCAGCACATCGTGACGATCGCACGCTTGCCGCCGGTGCGCTGCAACTCGTGCACCGCTTTGGTGATGAGGATGGAGCCGGTGCCGCCAAGCGGATGGCCGAGGGCGATGGCGCCGCCGTTGGGATTGACCCGCTCAAGATCGCCGTCGAGCTCACGCGCCCAGGCAAGTACGACCGAAGCGAATGCTTCATTGATCTCAAACAGATCGATGTCGTCAACCGAAAGGTTGTTGCGCTTGAGCAGATGCTGCGTTGCATCGATGGGGCCGGTAAGCATCAAGATCGGATCGACACCAACAAGGCAGGTGTCGACGATACGAGCGATAGGCGTGAGACCAAGTTCCTTGGCCTTCTCGGGAGTCATGAGAAGGACTGCGCCGGCACCATCGGATATCTGCGAGGCATTGCCAGCAGTGTGCACGCCGTCGTCGCCAAACACTGGTTTGAGACCGGCGAGGCTTTCGGCGGTGGTGTCGCGCAGGCCTTCGTCGCGAGCAACGTGGTGAGTCGTACCGGTGGGCTTGCCGTCTTCACCGAGGTCGGGCGCGTCGACGGGGATGATCTGTGTTGCGAAACGATCTTCGGCCCACGCCTTTGCCCCACGTTCTTGTGAGGAGAGACCAAGTGCGTCGGTGTCTTCGCGAGTGATGTTCCACTTCTTCGCGATGCGCTCGGCGCCATCGAACTGTGAGGTGTATTCGTACTGCGGGAAGTAGGACTTCGGGATGGGCGACCCCATGTTCATTCCCTTGGCCACGTTGGAGCCGATCGGGACTTTGCTCATGACTTCAACGCCGCCAGCAACGGCGCTATCGATGACACCGGCAGCGATGAGGGCGTAGGCGATGTCGACGGCTTGTTGGCTCGAGCCACATTGCGTGTCGACCGTGGTAGCGGCAATCTCGAGTGGCAGACCCGCAGTGAGCCACGCGGTGCGGGTGATGTTGAACGCTTGCTGGCCGATTTGGCTCACACAACCGCCGATGACCTGTCCGACCTCGGCCGGATCCATGCCGGTTCGATCGAACAGCGCCTTCAGCGGCACGGCAAGAAGATCGGCCGAATGCATGGAGGACAGGGCCCCATTGCGACGACCAACAGGAGTACGGACGGCATCAACAATCACGACTTCACGCATATCCCAATCCTACGTCGGTTTGGTTCGAAGTTTTTGCGGGAAATCAGGAGCAACTTGTGGTAGCAGTGTGTTGTTTCTATTCAAAATCGGGGGAAAATCATGAGTGAAGATCGCAGCGCTGGAGTACTTCAGGATGGCCTCGAGGCACTGGCTCGACGAGTTGAGGAATTGAACACTGAACTTGCTGCGGTGCGCCGTGAATTGCGAGAACAACGTCTTCAGGCCACCGAGTTCGTGGCATCTGTGGCTCAAGAGGAACTGGGGTCGGAAAGCGCTGATCCATCTGTCGTCACTTCGCTGGCGGTGGACCAACCAGAGATGTCACGACGAAACGCATTGCGAGCTGCCGGAGTTCTTGCCGCTGGCGCAGTCGCTGGAGGCGCAGGGATCATTGCGGCGGCAACTCCTGCTGCCGCTGCAACGGGAACTTTCAATGGCGGCAGTCCTGCCGTCATCGCAAATGGGGGATCCGGCACGGGGTCGGTCGGCGTGGATGCTCAGGTCCAAGGCACGAACGGCGTTGCCGTCGACGCAACCTCTTCAGGCACTGACGGCGTCGGCGTTCGCGGGAACGGCGACCTCTACGGTGTCTACGGAATTTCGACCAATGGCACTGGAGTCTTTGGCGAGACCATGGGTCTATTCGGCATCTATGGAAATTCCGTAGGAGGAACCAGCTCCGCGGGCGTTTATGGCCGATCCGAGAGCGGTAGCGGACTGAGTGGGTATGGGGACGTTGGGGTCTACGCGCAGAGTCTCAACGTGGGTGTATCCATCGATGCGGAGCAAACATCGCTGCGATTTAGCACCGCTGCAACCTCACCGCTTACCTCGGGGGGGACCTACCAAAAGCGTGACATCGTGGTTGATAGCGCAGGTGTGATCTGGTTCTGCGTGGCCGGTGGAACGCCGGGAACCTGGCGAATGCTTTCTGGTCCGTCAACTGCGGGAGCATTTACGCCGCTTACGCCTGGTCGCGTGTACGACTCTCGTCTCAGCACCTACGCGCAACACGGCGTGCTAGGAAGCGGGCAGCGCCGGACACTTTCGATCGGGACTTCCTACGATGTAAACGGCGGAAGTCCGACGGCAAACTTTGTGCCTGTCGGTGCGACGGCAGTTTTCGCAAACATCACTGTGGTCGACACTGTTGGGAGCGGATATTTAGCTGTGAATCCGGGGGGAACCACCATTGTCTCCGCTTCGAGCATCAATTGGAGCGCCGCCGGGCAAATCCTCGCCAATGGGATTTCGCTGACACTCAACTCGTCGCGACAGATCACGGTCATTGCTGGTGGTGACACTGGGTCGACGCACTTCATCATCGACATACTCGGCTATTACCGCTGACCGCTGCGAAAAACGACTCAGGCCGCAGTTGCATGGTGGTGCAGCTCGAGCGTTGCTTGCTCGGGCTCGTGGCTGGCCAGCGCTGCGGCGAGCGCAGCGCGAGCTAGGGCAATGCCGGCAAGGGCACGTTGGCGGGTGGTGTCATCGAGATGCCAAGAGGCAGGCCCCTCGGGCAGACGATGAACACCGCTGGTGTGGAGTGTGGGTGCGTTCTTCATGAGAGTCAGTGTGCCGAAGGGGTGTGACAGTGGAGGTAAAGAGCGCCAACCCATCTACGCTCCGTGCGGTGGATGCAAAGGAATGGCTGGGACTCCAGCCCACGCACAACCCCATGCGCTGGTATTTGCCCGTTACCGAGGGTATTTGCAGTGGTCTCGGAACCCTTTTCGGAGGTTGCGGCCTTGGCGCGGCGATCGATGCCCTTGAACGGGTAACCGAGCGCCCGGTGGTGTGGGCCTGTGCGCAGTACATCAACTACACGAAGCCACCATCGGTGGTTGACCTCGACATCCGAATCGACGCATCCGGCCGCACCACCACACAAGCTCGGGTCACCGGGCAGGTGGGCGATTCAACGATCTTCATTGTGAACGCGTCGCTGGGTAGCCGCGAGATGGCCGAGGAAGGCCAGTGGGTGAGCCCGCCGGAAGTTCCCCGTCCGGAAGATTGTCCTCCGCGCCAACTTCGGTTCGATCCCGGCAACTCCATTTCCAGCCGTCTCGATATGCGCATGGCTATTGACGAGCCCGGCACCGGGCACACCGCATTTTGGGTGCGCATGCCCGAGATTCTCGAGGCCTCTGCTGCATCGCTCGCAGTGCTTGGCGATTTCGTTCCGATGGGCCTCGGCATGGCAATGACTTCCGAGATCAACTCCAACAGTCTCGACAACACGATTCGTGTGATGAACATCGTGCCCACCAAGTGGGTGCTTGCCGATGTGCGTATCGAAGCCGTGGCGCGTGGGTTTGGTCATGGTCACATTTATTTGTGGTCCGAAGACGGCACACTCATGGCAACGGCAAGTCAGTCGGCCATGATCCGTCCATGGAAAGGCAACTGATGGCTCCGTATCGTGGCTATGGCATCACCATTCCGTTCGACCGTGCGCCATTGCACGCGCAGCAAGAGCGCATTTCTGAACTCGCTGACTTGGGTTACACCGATGCGTGGTCGGCCGAAACCGATGGCACCGATGCGTTCACGCCGCTTGTGCTGACTTCTCAGTGGGCGCCGTCATTGCGGCTCGGCACGGCGATTGTTCCAGTGTTTACACGCGGCCCCGCCGTGATTGCGCAGAGCGCGTTGGCTATGGCTCAAGCTGCACCCGGAAGATTCGTATTGGGACTTGGAACATCCTCAGATGTCATTGTTGGCCGTTGGAACGGAATTGCCTTCGACGAGCCCTATAAGCGAGTGCGAGACACCGTGCGGTTTGTGCGCGCCGCGCTCACCGGCGAAAAGGTCACCGAAACCTATGACACGTTTTCTATTCGCGGCTTCAAACTGAACGCTGCCCCCGAACAACCTGTTCCGATTCTCATTGCCGCATTACGTGAAGGAATGTTGAATCTCGCCGGCCGTGAAGGAGATGGCGCAATTATCAATTGGTTGTCGGCCGACGATGTTGTTCGAGTTGCGCCAATCGTCACCGCCCATGGTGACGACAAGGAAATTGTTGCTCGAATCTTTGTTGTTCCTTCTGAAGATGCCGAAACGGTGCGCGCGCAAGCAAAGTTTGCGATTGCGGCCTATCTCAATGTGCCCGTGTATGCGGCGTTCCACGAATGGTTAGGTCGTGGTCCGCAACTGCAGGGAATGTGGGATGCGTGGAAAGCCGGCGATCGGGCGGCTGCGTTAGCGGCAATTCCCGACGAGGTCGTCGACCAGCTCATCGTGCATGGCTCCTATGAGCAATGTCGTGCACACATCCAGCGTTACATCGACAACGGCGTTACAACGCCTGCGCTCGCCGTGCTCGGTATGGCTGGTGTCGACACCGAACAAGCAGTGCGGGAACTCACTCCTCGTTGAATTTCGGCTGAAATGCGGTACTGACTCAGAGCAGCTTGAGCTGTTCGGTGCGTCCGGCCCAAGCGGAGAGCGGTATCCACATGACGCCGCCTCGGGGGCCACGTTCCTTCACTTCGACCGCATCGATAGGCATCGCCCGCATGGCGCCTTTGGAATCGCAGACGCCGATACTGCCGTCGGCTTCGCGTCGGGTGACGGTGCCGTCTTTCCAGCGCTCGGTGTCGCGGCGACGGAATCGGACTGCCGTACCTGGGGCGAGACCGATTTCAGTAAGGCCATCGGCGGGAAAGGGGTCGACGGCTTGTGCTTTTTTGCCCTTGGGTCGACGAACTGGCGGCATGACTAGAACCGCCCTGCCGCAGCGTTGATGGTGTCGGCGATGACGTTCATGCGGTCTTGACCCCAAGGCATAGGCATGATGACGGGGACCTCGACGCCGGCGTCGACGTAGGCCTGGGCGGTGGCGTGCACATGTTCAGCGTCGCCGAGAACATCGATTGCATCGACCATGCGATCGGAGACCGCGGCTAGGGCGGCGTCGCGATCGCCAGCGGCATGACATTCGCGCACCTGTGCGACTTCGTCGGCGAATCCGGCGCGAATGAAATTGTCGGCATAGGAATCGACCACGATGTAGGAGAACAAATCTTTGCGAGCGAGATCGCGGTGAGGTTCGGGATCGGTGACGCCAACGTGGACGTAGCCATAGACCGTTGCATCGCCGCCGGCTCGTACTTGTTCGACCGACCACGGAACATGCGACGCGGGCAGATAGTTGAGCAGGACGCCGTCGGCGAGTTCACCGGCCAGTTTCAACATTTGAGGATTGAGGGCAGCGAGAATAATTTTTGGTCGCTTCTCGCCAGGGCGAACGCCCAAACGAAAACCCTTGACGGTGTGGAAGTCGCCGGCAAAGTCGACTTTCTCTCCGCTGAGACACATGCGAAGCAGTGTGAGTTCTTCACGCATTTGAGCAAGTGGGCGATCGCCGTACTCGGCACCATGCCAACGGGACACCACCGTGGGTGAGGACACGCCGATACCCAGGAAGATGTCGCGCTCGGGGTGGAGAGCTTGGAGTGTGGCCGCACCCATGGCGGTCACCCCGGGAGTGCGAAGTTGGGTGGCAAGTACGCCGGTGCCGAGGCCGAGCGTGGGCTGAGCGGCGCCTATTGCGGCCAAGGTGGAGAATGCCTCGAGACCAGTGGTTTCGGCGACCCAGAACGAGGAATAGCCGGCATCTGCGGCCCATTCGGCAGCCGCGAACCCGGCGCTGGGGCCGAGTGCAGCGAAACTCGCGAAGGTGAGGCCCAGAGGATGGGCAGGCGCAGTGCTCATGGCCGATGACGCTAGTGCGGGGGACTGACAGTGCCGAGCGTCTCAGCTGGATCAATTCGATGAAATTCTCACGGGTAAATCTCCGAATTGACGCACGAATCGCACTCGCTGGCCTCTACGATGCGTAGGTAACCGCAGTGGCACGTGAAGTACTGCTCCCCGAGGCTTCGGCCGACGGAAGCAAATCTCAACCGCCAGCTAGGACAGGAGACACAATGACTGAAACCCACGAGATGGAAGCACTGACCGAGGCGCTGTCGATTATCGATCGCGCTCTGGGCGAGATGCTCCACCGCGAGTTGGTCAGCACAAATGAAGTTGCCGATCTCCTGCTCGACATCCGTTCCCTGGTGGCATCAGAAGCCGCTGTTCTCGTCAAGAGCTGAGTCATTCCGAGCCTTGCGCTCGTTCTGAACAATCAATCGATGCGATGCGCGGCCTTGGGGCCGCGCATCGTCGCGTTTAGTTGACTGATTGTTGCGAGCGATCTAACGATCGAGGCTCGTGTGCTTGAACTCATTGAGCGATGGCCACCCGCCGAGCATGTCGACGATGCGTTCCACCGACCGGCGGGCATCGGCAGCGTCCGCGGGTAAGTCCATGAGGCGAACAAATGCTGCGTGTCCCTCGGTCATAAACGTCGGAACTCCCCAGACGTCGAGGTCTCGGGCTGCGGAGGTGTGCTCGTCACGGATGATTGCGAGCGGTCGGCCGGTCGCAACCTCGATGAACACTGGGTCTGGGTCGATGCCGTTGGCGTCGAGGAGTGAGCGAAGGACAGATTCCTCACGCAGTTGCGCCCCTTCAGCGTGGCGGGCTTCGAACAGCGCTCGATGAACGACGGGAAACTGTTCGGGGTTGGTATCGCGCACAACGACGGCAGCCTGAAGGGCAAGGAGGCCCGTGTCGTCTTCGGGGTGCTCCCAGATGGGGGCGTCACCTTCTTCGATATGCACCTGACCGAGCGAGAACGGGACAAACCGCACGTTCCAGTCGGCACCGTCGAGGAGGCCTTCGACGATATGGGCGTGAACGATGCGAGCGAAGGGGCATCGATAGTCCCATGTGACAGCAAAATTGAGAGTCATGGCGTGTACCTGCGATTCTTGGTCGAGGTTGGTTGGAAGTTTGTCGTTTAGCGGCGACGGCGATAGAGCGGAAAGACGGCACGAGCAATCGCACCGAGGCCAAGACCGACAGCGAGGCCGCCGGCGACATCGGACGCGTGGTGGATGCGCACGTGGATGCGACTTACTGCAACCAGGCCGCCAAGCCCGAAGAGGGCGACCTTCGTCGGTGTTGAAGATTTCTGCGCCAAAAGAACACCGGCAACCATCGCGGTGCTCGAGTGTCCGCTGGGGAAGCTGGTCGAAAGTGGAATACGGAGGCGATGGGGTCGCGCTTCTTGGATGACGGGTCGCTCACGCTTGAATTGCGTTTTGACGATCCCGTTGATGATCACTGACTCGGCGGCGAGTACTGCCATGAGGCGCCACGCTGCCCGACCGTCCTCTTCGGAGCGAAGTCCGCGGACAAAGGCGAGTAGCACCCAGATCAATCCGAAGTCGCCGAGTTCGGTCAGCGCATAAATGATGCGGTCAGTGGGTTCGGTGCCGCGGAAACGACCGAAGAATTCATCGACGCGTTCATCGAAACGGTCGATCACACTCAATTCATGGGTCGGTTCGGTCTCTTCGATGCTCGTCACGGGTGACGATGCTAGGGGAGGAGAGAACGGGCTCGTTCAGGGCTCGCGGAAACCGTTGGTGCGAACGGGACGGTCAGGGTCCTCGGCGTAATTTGGAGCATCGTCGGGGTTCCCACCGAATTCGGGACACCACTGCTGGTAGGAGCACCACGAACAGAGTCTGGACTTCTTCGGACGGAAGTCGTCACGCTCGCAGGCGGTTTCGATGGCCGACCAAATTGATGTGACCTTGCGCTCGATCTGTCGGGTTGATTGTTCGGTCGGGATGGTTTCGACAATTGTCGGCGATCCGCCAAGGAAGAGAAGTTGCACCTTGCCGGGACGCTCGCCGTAGATCTGTTCGCACAGGTACGAATAGATGTGCACCCCGGTGAGCCGAGATTGTTGGTAGCCCTCGGCCGGAGCCTTTCCAGTTTTGTAATCGCTCACCACAAGTTGGCCATTGGCATCGCGTTCGAGCCGATCGATGATGCCGCGCAGTGTGACGGTAGAGCCGTCTTTGACGGTGAGTTCATGTTCGACGTGAAGCTCGAGGCCGATTGGTTCGATACTCGTTGGATCTTCGATATCGAAATATTTATGCACGAGAACATCGGCATCGCGAAAAAACACGACCTGTTCTTCGGAAGTGAGCGCAAGCTCTTGCCATTCGGGATCGGTGTCGAGTTCTGCGGAAGCATCGTGAAGACATGCGATGGCGTTGTCGACGGTGCGATCGGCTGCGTCGAGTGCAAGGAGTCGTTCAAGCGCTGAATGCACCAGCGTTCCCTTAACGGTCGCAACCGTTGGGGGCTGTGGGATCTTGTTGATGGCGGAAAATCGGAACGAAAGCGCGCAGTCGGTAAAGGTCGAGACCTTCGAGGGCGAAAGCGAGGTGGGGAGTTTCAAGGCCATGTTCGGCAGGCTACGCAGACCCAGCGACAGTTGCCGCGAGAAGGGTCAATTGACGTGAGAAAACGCCTCAAGGACTGATGTAGCGATTGTCGCGGGATCTTCCAGGGGACCGAAGTGGGCAAGGTTGGGAAACGATGCGATTGTTCCGTGAGGAAGTGCTTCAGCGATCGGCCGCCCGAAGATTGCGGGAACGGTGTCTTCGACGCCCATTGCGATGGTGACGGGGCACGTCACGTCGTGCAATGCGGCGAAGGCATGATGCGACATGCCGTGGGCGTAGACCTCGGCTTCGTTTTCGGGCAAACACTTGAGCGAAACGGTTCCATCGTCGTTCTGAGTGAACCCATGGTCGACGTAGACGCGCAGAACTTCTGGATGCAACGTATTGAACGGCGGCTTCGACGCGTAATTCTCGTAGGCCGCGTCGAATGACTCGAAGGTGTCTCGGCGACGACGGGCGCCGTTCGAGAGTGGGTTATCGGGATTGTGGCCAGTCACATGGTCGGTTGGAACCACCACAGGTTCATAGAGGTACAACGCCGTGAATGTTCCAGGTCGTGCCTGTTCAGCGAGCAGTAGTGCAGCTGCGCCTTTGGAGTGCCCAACCCCGTAGGGCTTCTCAAGGCCAATCCCGTCGATAACCGAAAGCACATCGTCGGCAAATCCGTACCATTCGAGTGGGCGATCCTCGGGGGCAGTCGAGTCGCCGTGCGCGCGCATATCGATGGACCAGAGATGAAATCCGGTGAGATGAGCGGCGAGTGGCTCCCAGACGCGTCCGTGGAATCCGGTGGCATGAGCAAGCACGAGAGGCGGGCCATCGCCGCCGAGGTCATGAACCTTGATTTCGACGCCGTTGGTGGAAGGAACTCGCATTCCACCATCCTGCCTCTACGGTGTGCGAGATGGCACCGGATTCCACCGATTTCTCTTCGACAGGTGACGACCGGTGGCCCGACGACGAGGTTGTCGGGCCGGTAGATGCGGCAGTGCTTGAAGTGAATCGAGCGTTTTACGAAGCGTTTGAGGCCTCGGATCTCAACGCGATGTCGGACCTGTGGGTGCATGACGATCGTGTGCTGTGTGTTCACCCTGGGTGGACAGCGTTGCGGGGCTGGGCATCGATCGCAGCAAGTTGGGCCGTGATGTTCGATGGTCCACAGCAGATTCAGTTCATCGTGACCGATGAACACGTTTCGGTGAATGGTGACGTCGCGTGGGTGTCATGCGACGAAAATCTTCTGACCATTGGCGCAAGCGCCACAGTCAACGCGCTCAACGTTTTCGAGCGCGTGCGCGACGGACAGTGGCGAATGGTGGCTCACCATGGTGCGCCGGTGATGATCGCGTCTGACGAAGAGTTCGACGAGGACTTCGACAACTACGAGGAGTAATTCCTCAGCTGTTGGATTTAAGGGTGTTGAGGATTTTCGAAAGTTCGCCGGTGTTGTCGTCGGGGACGATGTAACCGGTTTCGTCACGAATCGTGTCCCAGTTCGCAGCAATGTCTTCGGCCGTGAGGTTGGGGTTGAAGTAACCCGGGGTGAGGCCAACGAAGAAGCGGGAGATAACACCGCCGGCAGCGGAATACACCTCACCGCTTACCTCGCAGGCCGACGAAGCAAGGTAAGCAACGAGCGGGCTAACGAGCGCAGGATCCATTGCGTCCATGAGGCCATCGAAAAGCCCTTCGGTCATGCGTGTCGCTGCAACTGGTGCGACAGCATTGGCTTTCACGTTGAACTTTCGTCCTTCGATGGCGAGCACGCGAGTAAGACCGACGAGACCCATCTTCGCGGCGCCGTAATTCGCCTGACCAAAATTGCCGAGGATGCCCGAGTTCGACGAAGTCGAAATGATTCGGCCATAACCCTTTTCCCTCATGATCACGTACGCGGGTTGCGTCACATAGAACGCGCCGAGAAGGTGAACCTGAATCACGGCTTCGATCATCTGCTGATCAAGATTGTGGAATGACTTGTCGCGCAGGATGCCTGCGTTGTTGACGACGATGTCGACAGTGCCGAACGCGTCGACGGCGGTCTTGACGATCGCCTTGCCGCCATCAGGGGTTGCGACGGAGTTGGTGTCGGCAACAGCTTCGCCGCCGAGATCGAGGATCTCCTGAACAACAGATTGCGCAGGTCCGACGTCGCCGCCGTCACCGCTTACCGACCCGCCGAGGTCATTCACGACAATTCGAGCGCCACGTCGGGCGAGTTCGAGCGCGTGCTGACGGCCGAGGCCACCGCCTGCGCCAGTGATGATTGCGACCTGTCCGTCGAAGCCGATGTCAGTCATGGGGATCCATCCTCTCCGCGTGGTGCACGCGGACCGTGTAGTACGAACCGCAGGATCGTACTCAGAGGGGCCGGTGGGGCACCGCATCGCGTGTCTGAGGACCCTTCAGGACCCTCATAGGCTCTGCGGTCGTCGGATGGGCCGGCAGTTCGGTAGCGTGGCATTCATGGCCCCGAAGATCAGTACCGAAAAGTTGTTCCGCCGACTTCAGAAGGTTGTGGCTGCGGTTGATCTTCCCGGAGTTCCTGCTGGGACGTTCGGCAAGGTCTGGTTTGTGTCGGGTGTGACCTGGATCCGCTATCACGTGGCATTCGAAAATGGCGCCGAAATCGCCAATGTCGATGGAGCGGAAATTGCTGACCGCAAGGTATGGCTCGCTGCCCAGGCCGTTCGCGATCAAGAGGCGCTCGAAATTGAACGAGCCGAGCGGCGCGAGGCTGCCCGCGCCGAAGCCTTGGCGAACTTGGCTACTGGTCCTGCCTCTCACTGATCGCAGGTTCTACTTCCGCGTTCGCGGTATCGAAGGGACGTCCTGATGAAGTTCGGTATGCAAATTGATTACGCGGGCGGTTTCGCTGAATCTGCTGCCAAGGTGGCGGAGTATGAAAAAGCGGGCCTTGATATCGCGTGGGTTGCCGAGGCCTACGGTTTCGATGCGCCGACGTTTATGGGATATCTCGCGGCGAAGACCGAGTCCATAACGATCGG
This sequence comes from uncultured Candidatus Nemicrothrix sp., assembly GCA_903867185.1. Lineage (GTDB taxonomy): Bacteria > Actinomycetota > Acidimicrobiia > Acidimicrobiales > Acidimicrobilacustridaceae > Acidimicrobilacustris. The sequence goes on from CAIPQK010000136.1 coordinate 12,456, forward strand.
TGCAGGCATTCTCCCCATCTACACACGAACGCCAACATTGATGGCAATGACGGCGGCCAGCATGGACATGCTTACCAATGGCCGTTTCATTCTTGGACTCGGTGCTTCGGGTCCTCAGGTCATCGAGGGCTTCCATGGGGTGAAGTACGACGCCCCACTCGGGCGCACGCGCGAGATCATCGATATTTGTCGAATCGTTTGGAAACGCGAACGCGTCACCTATGACGGCAAGTACTACCAACTGCCGTTGCCGGCCGGCGAGGGAACTGGTCTGGGTAAACCGCTCAAGATGATCGCCAAGCCGATTCGCGAAGACATTCCGGTGTGGATCGCGTCGCTCGGTCCAAAAAATGTTGAGATGACAGCGGAGATTGCCAACGGTTGGTTGCCAATCTTTTATCTGCCCGAACGAGCTAACGATGTGTGGGGTGCCGATCTTGCCGCCGGCATGGCCAAGCGCGACCCGAATCTTGGTTCGCTTGAAATCTCAGCGGGTGGTTTAGTGGCGATTGGTGACGACAAGTCCGATATCGCCGAGTTGGCGCGGCCGATGGTTGCGCTCTACGTGGGTGGCATGGGGGCAAAGGGACGCAACTTCTATAACGACCTCATGTGTCGTTATGGCTACGAAGAGGAAGCGGAAAAGATCCAAGATCTTTATCTGGAAGGAAAGAAGGATGAAGCCGCAGCGCTTGTGCCTTCAGAGTTTCTGAAACTCACGAACTTGTGCGGTCCCGAAGGATTTGTGCGCGAACGTATCGAGGCGTACGCCGCCGCTGGTGTGAATGTGCTCAACATCATCCCTGTTGGTGAAAATCCCACAGCGATGATCGAGAAGTTGAAGACCTGGGCGTCGTAAGCGTTAGCGCATCGCGCTGACGCGTTCGATTACTGCTTCGGCCTCGGCCACGATTGAACGAACAAGTTCCCCTGCGGGAACGAGTTCGTTGATGGCGCCCACGCCCTGGCCGGCAGGCCAAAACTCGCGTGTTGGATCAACGTCAGTGTCGGGGCCAGCGCCGAGGTGGTTGGCGCCGTCGTTCATTGATCGAATGAATTGAGCGGGGAAGGGCTCGATCTCGCTGACGTGTTCTTCCCAGTACTGCGTGTAGTCGTTGCGGGCCACGCGGCAGGTCTTTCCGGTGAAGCCTTTGGAAATAACTGTGTCGTCTTCAGCCATCGAGAGGAGTTTCTCTTTGTAGCCCGGGGTTCCCCATGCTTCAGGGGTGGCGATGAATCGCGTGCCCATCCAAACGCCGGCGGCACCGAGACTGAGCGCGGCAGCAAGACCGCGACCATCAAACAGTCCGCCGGCAGCCACGACTGGCACCTTTCCTTCAACAACATCAACGATCTGCGGAACTAGCGCCATCGTCGCGACGGTGCCGGTATGGCCACCGGCTTCGGTGCCTTGCGCGATGACGAGATCGCAACCAGCAGCGACAGCAGCGACGGCGTGGCGAACCTTTCCGCACATGCTCGCCACGAGCACGTTGTTGTCGTGACATAACTGGACGACGTCGCGCGGAACGCCGAGGCCAGCAACGAAGACCCGTCCGCCGTTATCGATGATTGCTTGTACCTGAGCAGGCATGTCGCCAGGGGCAGCGGTAAGCAGATCCACGCCGAATGGTTTGCTGGTCAATTCGCGAACGCTCTGCATCTGTTGCACCATGCGATCGAGGTTCATCGTTGATGCGCCCATGCAGCCGAAGCCGCCGGCTTCGCTTACCGCAGCAACCAGTTCGTAGTAACTGACCCCTCCCATGCCAGCGAGCATCACCGGATGCTCAATCTCGAGAAGGTCAGTGAGTTGAGTGCGCATGATCGCCACGGTACGCCCCCGGGCCGCTGAGCATGTTCCGTTGCCAGCGACGTGGGGTTAGCAGCAGTGCCCTGGGGTAGTCCTCAAAGAGCCATCGGGCGAAGTTGCGGCGGGTCCAGCCGCTGATGCCAGCGATTCGCACCGCGCCGCGGGCACCGCTCGGGCGTCGGAGGACACGCATGAGTCGTTCTGCGAATCGATGATCGACGGCGAGTTCAGTCTCCACTGAGTGGGCGTACGCGGACCTGCAGCCTTCAGGATTCTTCGAGTTGGTGATGATCGCTTCAGCGGCCCATCGGCCGGTGAGGAGGGCTTGACCGATTCCCTCTCCCGTCATGGGATCAGTTGCGGCAGCGGCATCGCCAACAAAGAGTGTGCGTTCGTGAGAGAGCGCTATGCGGTCAACGCGCGCGGGAATTGGCCATGCTCGATGAGGACCTTCCGCTTCTGCGTCGGGTCCGAGGAAGTCTCGAATGTGTGGTCGATTCAACAGTTCACGCCAGAGCGCTCCCATGTCGCCGACGCTGTAGGAACTGTCATCGCGCAGAATTCCGAAACCGACGTTGGCGGTGCCGTCGGCCAGTGGAAAAGACCATGCGTAACCGGGCAGAAGATCAGCCTCGAACCAGACGACGAGTTCGTGTGCGGCGCGTGGTGAAACATTTCGGAAGTACTGACGGAATGCGTGCCACTCGCCGCGATATCCAGGTTGAGCAAGACCGAGAGCCTTGCGAGTTGGCGACCACATTCCATCTGCGGCGATCACGTAGGTGGCGCGAAACGTTTCACCAGTTTCCGTGGTGACGAGCGCATCAGCATCGTTCGGTTGAATCGCAGTCAGGGCAAGATTCTCTCGAACCTCGACGCCGACGGAGCGGGTAAGGGCAACGAGCGCGGCGTCAAGATCTTGTCTTCGACTTACAGCTGCGTAGACGCCATTGTTTCTCGGCAGCGGGAAGATAACTTCACGACCACTCGGCGAGCGCACGATGACGTCTTCAACATCGATCCATGATGCAACCGATGTTGGATCAAGGCCGAGGGCGTCCAGCTCACGAAGTGCTGATGTGGTGAGACCGTCGCCACAAATTTTGTCGCGAGGAAACGACGCCTTGTCGATGACTACGACACGTTTGCCAGAGCGCTGCAATGTGATAGCTGCCGCGCATCCTGCGGGACCAGCTCCAATGATGAGAACGTCGACTCGTCGCTCGGTGCCAGATTCGGATTCGGTGGGCGGGGGAGTGAGCGACATCGGTCGCAGGCTAGAGCGTCTCGGGTTCTGGACCGAAGCCCGGACGAACCTCTCCTGGTTCTATTGGCCTCATCATGATGTCGATCGCCAGCCAAATGGTCTTTGAATAAGGAAAGAACGCGAGCGGCAAGAATCCGGCTGCCGCTATTGAAGCGATGATGATTGCCACGATCGGTGGGTCAGGCCAGAACGCCAAGAATCCGACGAGAAGCACGATGAGTAGTGCTCCGAAACTCACGATGGTGTTAATTCCGAGATCGCCGGTCCAATGACCTTCGATTCGTTCGAACTTGAGATCGCACTTGGGGCAGCGGGGGAGCATCGTGAACCAGTGACGAAAAAGATGACCCTGCCCGCAAACAGCGCAGTGCTTCATGCAGCCGCGTAGGAAGAGTCGCTTGTTCGGGGACATCAGTTAAAACGTGATGCTGGGGTCGATGTGGGTGATGTCAAGCGGTTCAGGCGGAATGGTTCCGGCGACGAGATCGGGAAGAAATTCCCGTAACCGCCGGGGAAGAACCTGAGCGTCGGATTCTAAAAGTTCATCGAGTCCCCACCAGTGGTGCCCGCCAAACGCCAGTGCTTCAAATGCTTCGAGGCCACCGGGTTTGCGGGTTGAAAGATCGATCCGGTCTGTCCACGCAACATGAACGTGTTCGTGTTGATCAAACTTCCATCCCGCGAAGATGAATTTGGAATGTTGTGTCCAGACACATGGGCCAATTTCCGCTTCAACGATTCCGGTTTCCTCGAAAAGTTCGCGACGGGCTGCTTCTGCACTTGTTTCGCCGTTCTCGATTCCGCCACCGGGAATCTCCCACCACTGACCCTTGGATGCGTCGGCAGGGTCGCGTGCTTCAAGGAGCAGGACATGGCCATGTTGATCGAGAACGACCACGCGTGCCGCCGTTCGTTTGAGTACCCAATCAGCCATGATTCTCCTCGAGCCAGTGAACCCATCGTCCATGGGGATGGGCGATAGCGAGAGCAGTCGTTGTGCAGATCCCGCCCCGCCATGATCGCAGGCCGAGCAGGGTCGGTGTTCCTTCGCCTTCGTACTGGTCGAAGTCCGATGGATCGAAGTCTGTGACCCACGGGGTGAAACGGGGTTCTTCGAACGTAATGAAGTCGAGATCGCGCTGAGATCCGACGCGGTCAATGGTTTCGAGCGCAGCGTTTCTGCCGTTGGCATCGATATACGCCAGCGCCCAGGTTGAGAAGACAATCAAATGGTCTGCGGGTTGGAACGATGTGAGTGCTGGGCGAAGATCGGTTACGGCGTCACCGGTGAGAAGTTGTGGTGGCGATAATCGCGCAACGTTGATTGCCGCGGCGAGGCGTTCGGGACGATCGGGAATGCCGGGCCACAAGCATGCTTGAAGCCATCGGCATTCGGAATCGTTCATGACGTCAATGGGGTTGACGTCAAGCCCGCAGCGCGAATTCGGGGTCGAGATTTCGGTGGCAATCGCCGGAGTAACGGGGCCCCGCAGTTCGCACTCCAGCCGAACGTTGGCATCGTCGGGCCCAATGCCCGCGACGATGTTTCCGTTTCGAGTGAAATCGATATGGAAGTGGTCGAGGTAAAGGTTGAGGCCAGCGCTTGGCCCGATTTCAAAGAGCGTGATTTGTGCAGTGATATCGCGTTGAGCACGGCCAAATGCAAGCGACAAGATCGCACTGCGACCGACCTCGTTTGTTTGCACGGAACGGGTGCGCATGTTGTTGCGGACTTCGGCTGACTCGCGTTCCACCAGGTCTCGAAGTAGTGGCATCGGATCGGCCTGAGATTCGCCGCGGTAGACCGCGGCGATTGGGCGTTCGGAATTGGCAAGCACGCGATCGTGGGTGGCTGCGAAAAAGAGAACAGGGATTCGTCCCCGTCGGGCGTTTGGATTGGCCGCTGTAGCAATGAACTCAAGGAGTTCGCGATCGGTGGCGACAGCGCGAGCGATCTGTTCATACAACGGGGAGTACCCAGCGAAATCGGTATCGGCGAGAAAGACGAACAGGTCGGAGAGTTCCTCGATGGCGTCGCGCTCGCTCATGGTGGCGAGGGTATCGCTCTGGGTGCGACGTAGGCGGACGAATCACAGCACAATAGAGAGGTGACTGTGCCTGCCGGAACATTGCTTCGTCGTGGAGCGCGACGACGATGTCCGGTCTGCGGCCAAGGAAAGCTCTTCCGCTATTGGGTGCGTATGGCACCCGCCTGTCCGCAATGTGGGCTTGTTTTCGATCGCCTTCCCGGCCACTGGCTTGGGTCGTGGTTTCTCAACATCTGTGTCGTACAGCTGGTCGTTGTGTTGATTCTTTCAATTGGGGTTGCCGCCACTTGGCCAGAGCCACCGATGTGGATCATTGGCGCGGCAACGGCGCTCTCGGCAGTTCTAGTTCCAATTCTTTTCTTTCCGATTTCACGCACGATGTGGTGCGCGATTGATCTCGCAATGCGTCCCCTCGACTACGACGATGGCGTCGCTCCGGGTTTCATACTCAGCGAAGATCAGGAGCGACTCGCAACGGAACGATCTGAGTCGCACGACGACGAAAACTGAGCGAGGTTGATGCGACTAGCGAGTTGTTGTGGTTGTCTGAGGTTCGGTGGTTGTTGTCGTAGGCGGTTCCGGCACCACCTGCACGGTAAACGTCAGCACCTTGTTTTCGGCTTGGGGTTGGCCTGCGATTTGGGTATATCGGAACGAGAGCGTTGCTGGGCCGACCGACCGACCGGCGAACGAAATGATCTGGACGAGTGGAAGTGCAGCGGGAGCGGTCGTTGTTGTTGCGGACGAACTCGTTGTCGCTGTCGTTAATCGAGTTGTCGGCGGTGTAGTTGTGGCGGTCGCTGCTGCGGCCTTTACGAGCAATTCCGCATCGTCGCTGAAACCTGAACCGAGTGCGATGAGTCGCGAGTTGTCTATGGGAGCGAGCACCCACCGCCATCCTGATCCAGGATCGGCAGGCAGCATGATCGCAAATTCCCGACCAACCGCGGTTGAGATTGGGATCGAGGGGTCCACGTAGGTGGATGGATCAACCCGGCCGGGAATGCTGGTTTCCGTGGGGGCCTGGTCGGAACTCGCTGACGTGCCACTCGAACAACCGGCAAGCAACGTGAAAAGTCCGATTGCCACAACAACCGTGTGGCGAAGACGGCTTGATGGCGCAACTCGATTACGAGTTATGCGAATCGGAATGCGGTCGGAATCCATCCTCGTCAGACTACGGCCCTCCGTTGGATTGCTCAGTGCAACGAGGTGCTGTGACCCCATCTAGAGTCGCCACCGTGAACTTCGACGAATCCCTTGAAGAGGCGGAGATCCGGGCTGAGATCCGGGCTTTCCTCGATGCAAATGCCACCCTAAAGACTGGTACGGAAACTGATTGGTCTCGCGGACCGACAGACGATTCCGAAGAGGCTGCGCGTGCCTACATGGAGCGCTGCCGCTCGTGGCAGAAAGTGCTTCACGACAATGGCTGGGCCGGAATTACGTGGCCGAAGGCATTTGGTGGCCGCGGCGACAGTGCCGCAGTTTCGGTGTTGTTCGGTCAAGAGGCGTCGAAATATGACGTGACCGCAGGTTTCATCGCCGCTGTGCAATCGCTCGTCGGACCACCGATCATGCGTCACGGCACTCCCGAGCAACAGGCGCGCTTTTTGCCAGGCCTTCTTGATGGTTCCGTTGCGTGGTGTCAGTTGTTTTCTGAGCCTGGCGCTGGGTCCGATCTCGCGGCACTTTCGACTCGAGCGGTTCGTGACGGCGATTCCTTCATCGTTAATGGTCAGAAGGTGTGGAACACCCAAGCGCAGTTTGCTGATTGGGGCATTCTCATTACTCGCTCAGACCCCGATGCACCGAAACATAAGGGCATTACGTTTCTCCTTGTCGATATGAAGACACCGGGCATTGAAGTGCGCCCACTGATTCAAGCAACCGGTCAAGCTCATTTCAACGAGGTCTTCTTCAATGATGTAGTGGTTCCGGTTGAAAACGTTGTTGGAGAAATTAACGAAGGCTGGGCCGTTACTCGAACCGTTCTGAGCAGCGAGGCCGGAATGATTGGCTCGGGGGCCGGCGGTTCGAATGGTTTCGAAGGCGTACTCGCGCTCGCTCGGAAATACGAGCGCACGAATGACGCCGATATCCGTCTTCGACTCGCTGACGCGTATGCGCGCGAACGAATGCTGCAACTCCTCGGTCTCCGCATGCAGTCCTTCATTCTCAACGGCCGCGGTAATCCACCAGATCCATCGGTGATGAAGAACTTCATGGTGCAGGCTGCAGAGAAGCGCTATGACCTCGCTCTCGAACTCGAAGGCGCCGATGGCATGCTCGACAAAGTCGACGCTCCGCAGAATGGTTTTTGGCAATCAGCTCACATGGGCCAGTTCGGTTCGCGCATCGGTGGCGGCACGAATGAGGTGCACCGCAACATGATCGCCGAGCGCGCGCTAGGTCTACCGCGAGACAGTCAGCCCGATAAAGGCCTTCCGTGGAAGGACATTCTGAAGGCTTAGAGCTTGAGAACCTTCATCGCATTCTCGCGAAGGAACTTCGGCCAAACCTCGTCTTTGAACGGAACCTTTGGGAGTTCTTCAAAGATGCGGTCGTAACTGAGCCCGGCGGGGAAGTAGCCGGCGTACATGACCTTGTCGGCGCCACGGCTGTTGGCGTAATCGATGATGGCCTTCGGATAGTGCTTGGGCGCAAAAGCTGATGTCGAATAGTAGAGATTCGGCCACTTAAGCATGAGCTTCATCGCAAGCTCTGTCCACGGCTCGGCGCCATGACGCATGACGAAGGTGAGGTCAGGGAAGTCGTACATGACCTCATCGATAAGTTCGACGTGTTGCGGCGCAAACGGAACGCGCGGGCCAGGAATACCGACGCAACAGAAGACCGGAAGATCAAGTTCACACGCAAGTGAATAGAACGGGTACATCTTCTTGTCGTTCAGAGGGGTGCGGTACCCGGCAGGAAACGTGCTGATCGCTCGAAGGTTGACGCCACTGGCAGCAACTTCTCGGATCTTTTCGATTGCGGGCATGACGTCAGTTGGATCGAATTCGAAACAGGTAAAGAATCGATCTGGATGTTCTTCGAGTGCACGAATGCAGTCGGGATTGTTCGGGTTGTATCCGAGCATCGCTTTTTCAATGTTGTGGCGATCAAGATTGTCGAGCACAAGCGCAACGGGATCGACACCTTCATCGGTGTCGGGCGGAACGTCTTTGAACATGTACTGAGCCGGGAATCGGAAGTCTTTGGATTCTTCGTCGCGCAAATGCGGCGCAAGGAACTTGTAGACCTCTCTACGGTCGCGGCTTGGCATGCCAACAAAGGTTTCGATGATCTTGACGTCGGTCGGGAATCCCATGGGCTCGGTTGCTCCTCAAAAATAATGGACGGTGCGAATCTACGACATTGAGCGCAACGGGTTGTTCGTTCGTGTCAGGCCGCTAGCGGGGGGTCGACGGGAGTGATCCCACTTCGCACCTCGTGTACCCACAATTCCAACTCGAGTTCGCATGCACGGCGCTGGTAGGTCGAAGCGAGGACTTGATTGAGACTCGATGATCGAGACCGGAGCGACTCTGCTCGACTGCGCAGAGCATTGGTGAATGCGGCGTTGGTTGCGGTGCTGTTCATGATGTGCTCCTTCAATGGCTTGGGGTCGACGATGGGGCATTTCAGGACGCTTCGGGTCCTTTCCTGTCATGTCGGCAGAAGCCACGAAAGTGTGAGCAATTTTTCCCGGGCCAGGGGGATCTACTCAGGTTGCCGGGTGAGTCTGAACGTCGCTCCTGGTGTCGGGGCTGTCATCGGGGGGTTCGGAGGTTCGGCCGTAGCGATGTTTGAAGAGGAAATGGGCGCCGAGACCGGCAGGTAGGGGCAACCAATACGAAGCGATCCGGTAGGCGAGTGTTGCCAGCAACGCCTTCTCCCCGGGGACACCAGAGAGCACCAGCATCGCCGTGAGCCCCGCCTCAACAAATCCAACGCCACCCGGTGTGATGGGAATCATGCCGAGCACTGCTGCGACTGCGTAGGCGAGCAGAACCAGGCTTAGTCGTGGGTTAACTCCGCACGCTTTTAACGCGCACACGAGAGCAAAATAATCAAGGAGCCAGTTGCCAACCGCAGCGAGAAGCGCGGCGCGCCATCGGGCACCGAGGCTGCTGACCATTTGGTCACGTTGGCGGATGATTCCTTCGACAGTGGGTCCGCCCGTTCGTCCGCGCCTCCGATTGATCCATGAAGCGATCGCTGTCACGAATTGACCGAACCACTGGATGGGTCGATCAAAACGCACGAGCGAGAACGCGAAGGCGAAGAGCGCGACGGCGAGTACTGCACCGCCCCATGCGACATGGATCAATCCATCGGGGATCGGAGCCCCCAAGATTGAAAGAACGAGCGCCACCATCGGCAGGCACAACAAGACGCCGTTGGAAATAATCGATGTTGCTGCGAGCGCTGCTCCGGCTGAGCCACGATCGACTCCCGAGACCGACAACATTCGGAATCCGGTAGCAGCGCCGATAGCCGCGCCGCCAGGAACGACTTTGGCTACAGCATTTGATGTGAGCTGCGCGGTGGAGGCAACGAACCATGTGACCTTAGGCAGAGCGATGCGAGTGAGTTCCCAAGCACACGCGTAGGAACCAACCTCAAACAACAAAATTGCGACAAACCAATAGATGCTGACGGTGCGCAGTTGCGGGACCTGGTCCCACATGTCGAGCAGCCGTGGGGCCAGCCCGTAAAAGGCAAAGGCCATGACAGCGAGGAAAAGGACGCGACCAAGAATCCGCAGACGCGAAACCTGATGCGTCGACGCTGATCCCACCACCTCCGCAGCCGGAGGCGAGAGAGGTTCTTGGCTGGAGTTCAGCCGAGAACGCCCTTTTCGTGAAGTTGGGCGATTCGGTCAGCGTCGTAGCCGAGCAATTCGCTCAGAATCTCATCGCTGTGCTGTCCGCATTCAGGTGCTTTGCGTGGAATTGGAAGTTCGCCGCCGATGATTTTGACCGGGTTCGGCAACATGTCCGCACCAAGGATTTCTTTCGGGATCCATTGCATGCGATCTTGAAACTGGGGATCGTTCTGCATCGATGATGGAGTGTTGACTGGAGCGAGAGGAGTGTTCCATTCGCCGCCGAAGTCCATCCATTCTTGTGAGGTCTTTGACTTGAAGATCTCTGTGAGAATGGCAAGAAGCTCTCGATTTCCACGAGCGTGATCGGCATATTTGGAACCGGGAAACTTTTCGAACAAATCTTCTCGACCGATGCCCTTGCAGAAGTTCTTCCAGAACTCTTGTTCCGAAGCCATGAAGAGAATGTGTCCATCAGAGGTTTCGTACATCTGATAGCGCACGCCCTCTTTCATTCCAGAGGTTCCAGGTGCCCGACGTTCGTAGTTGTCGGACTTGTTGCCTGTGACCTCTGACTGCGGTCGCTCGTAGGCCTTGAATGATTCGCTGCGGTACCAGTCGAATGCGGCAGCTGCATCGGACTGGGCGATTTCCATGTAGCAACCCTCGCCGGTAGCGCGAGCCTTGATGATGCCGGCCAAGATTCCGAGCGCTCCGTACATCGGTCCCGCGTTGATCCCGATGGAAATGTGGGGAGGGATGTAGCAGTAGCCCTCCTCGTCGTATGCAGGTTCGATGATGCCGGCCCACGTGTCGTACGCGATGCCATGGCTCGGAAGGTCGCGATAAGGGCCGGTCATCCCGTACCCACTGATTGTCATGAAGACAATCTTGGGGTTGATCTGCTTGAGATCTTCGTAGCCGAGACCACGACGAGCGAGCGCACCGGGACGCATTGCTTCGACGACAACGTCGGCGTCGGCGGCGAGTTCCTTGAATGCTTGGACGCCCTCTTCGGTTCGGAGATCGAGGACGATGGATCGCTTTCCGCGGTTGCAATGCAGAAAGAGCAACGAGGTGTCTTCGACGATGGGCCAGGTCATTTGCCGGCCATAGTCGCCACCAGGGGCTTCGACCTTGATGACGTCAGCGCCGAGTTCGGCGAGATTGGTGGTGACGGCTGCGGGTCCAAGCATCGAAGCTTCGATAATCCGGACCCCGGCGAGGGGGGCAATTTCAGTCATGGCACCAATCTGCCACGTCACCCGGCCCTTCGTCACCCCGGCATCGGCAGATGAGGCAAGATGGCACCTCGGAGGCAGCAGCCTCCGGGCAACCAATGTCATCACTACTCCGAGAAGGGGACCGTCATGCGAATCGTGGTCGATTTCGATCTGTGTGAAAGCAACGCCGTCTGCATGGGCATCGCGCCGGAAATCTTCGAGGTCCGTGACGACGATTTCCTTTATGTGCTCGACGAGAATCCGCCTGAATCAATGCGGGCCAAGATGGAAGAGTCGGTGCAGCGGTGCCCGAAGCAGGCGATTTCGATCGCTGAGGACTGAGTCTCGTTTCGGCGTGCAACGCGCCAAAACCCTCAGCTGTTGTTTTATGACTCCCACCACCGTCATCGTTGGCGCGTCGCTCGCCGGCATTAACGCGGCTCGAACCCTGCGACTGCAGGGTCAGCTCGGCCCGATCGTCGTCGTCGACGCCGATCCCGAGCGGCCGTACGACCGTCCGCCGCTTTCGAAACAGATCCTCACCGGAGAATGGGAACCAGAGAAGATTCTCCTTCCGGCGGGGAAGGAAGATCTGAACCTCGATTTTCGGCTGGGAACTCGAGCGAAGGCACTGGACCTCGCTGCGCGCCAGATCATTCTCGAGGGTCCGACTGGTGCGACGGAAACCTCTTCGTTCGACTCATTGGTCATTGCGAGTGGTGCATCGGCGCGTCGCTTACCCGATACGGCAGGAATCGCAGGTGTGCACGTCGTGCGCACTTTGGCCGACAGCCTTGCATTGCGGGCAGAACTCGATGCTGGGCCATCACGTGTTGTGGTTATCGGCGCAGGATTCATCGGTGCCGAGGTTGCATCAAGTTGCCGCAAGCGCGGCCTTGACGTCACGCTCGTGGAAGCGTTGCCATTGCCGCTTGAACGCATCCTCGGATCGGAAATGGGTCAAGTCTGTGCACAGGTACACATCGAAAACGGTGTTGATCTCAGACTCGGTACCGGCGTCTTGCAGATTGAAACGAGCTCAGTGAACGGAGTTGAACGCGTTCGAGCTGTTGCTCTGAGCGATGGAACCGTCGTCGAGGCCGAAGTTGTCGTTGTCGGAATTGGCGTCACCGTCAATACCGAGTGGCTCGAAGGATCTGGAATCGCGCTCGACGACGGTGTCGTTTGTGACAACACGCTGCTGGCCGCCCCTGGCGTCGTGGCAGCTGGAGATATTGCTCGTTATCCCAGCACGCGGTTCGGACGCACACTTCGTGTCGAACATTGGGAGACCGCAATAGCTGGGGGAGAGGCTGCTGCTCGGAGACTCTTGGCGGAAGCGAGCGGAGAAACGCCTGCGGTATTTGATCCAATCCCATGGTTCTGGAGTGATCAATACGATCGAAAGATCCAACTTGCGGGTCGGCCAATGCCAACCGATGAATGTCGGATCGTGCACGGGACCACAGCAGAATTTCGATTCGTGGCTCTTTATGGCAATGGCGAACGACTCACGGGTGTGCTGGGAATGAATCGCCCGCGTCATGTGGTGCAACTTCGAGCGCTCTTCGATGAAGGCGTGACGTTTACTGAGGCTTGCGAACGAGCGGCAGACCTCTGATGACTGATGGCTCCGCAGATGAGGAACTCATCGATCAACTCGATGCGATGGGGATGGTTATTGGCGAAGTGACTCGCGCTGAAATGCGTCGGGCAAATCTTCTCCACCGGTCAGTATTTGTCGTTGTGCGCAATGACGTCGACGAACTGTTGATTCACCGACGAGCGGCTTGGAAAGATCTTTGGCCTGACGCATGGGATATCGCTGTGAGCGGCGTCGTCGCTGCGGGTGAGGCGTGGGAATTGGCGGCGGCGCGTGAGCTCATTGAAGAGCTCGGAGTCTCGGCGGAACTTGCCTATCTAGGTGAGGGGTCCTACGAAGACGACGAAGTGCGCGAGGTGGCGCGCATCTATCAGGCACGTTCCGAAGGGCCGTTTGACTTTTCCGACAATGAAATTGTCGAAGCAGTGTGGGTGCCGATCGGTGATCTGCGTGAGTGGCTAGAAGGTCGTCAGGTTTGTCCTGACAGCATGTCGTTGGTGCTCCCACGACTTGATGCTCCGTGAGCAATCGATGACTGCGCTGGCTTTTCTACTTCTCTCGCTTACTTGTGTAGTCGCTGTTTGCGATTGGCTGGTTGTCGCCAACAACTCTCGAGCGGCGGAGTATGTGCTCAAACCGCTCGTAATGGTTTTTCTGATCACGGTTGCAGTAACGCTTGATCCAAGTTCTGATTTTGCACGAGTGATGCTCGTGATCGGACTCGTGTCGTCGATGGTGGGTGACATTGCGCTCATGCTGCCAACAGACAATTTCCTTGCGGGCCTAGGCGCATTTTTTGTCGCACACATTTTCTACGTGGTCGGTCTTGTGGCACTTGGAATCTCGTTTGGTGGATTGCTCTTCGGGATAGTCCTGATGGGGCTGATCGCGCTTTTGGTTGGTCGTCGGATCGTTCAAGGAGCAGGCAGAGTCGATAAGGCGCTCATCGGGCCGGTCTCGGGATATATCGCCGTGATTTCTCTCATGGTGGCTTCGGCGATTGGAACGGGCCGATTTTTTGCGATCGCAGGTGCGTTGTTGTTTGCATCGAGTGACTCGCTGCTGGGTTGGACTCGCTTTGTTTCGGAAGTTCCAAAGAGTCGCATCATCGTGATGGTGACCTACCACCTTGGTCAGATTGGTTTGGTTCTGGCGCTTATTTGAGACAACAAACTTTCCGAAAGCCTTTCTGGGTAGTCGCCCCCTAGGATTCGGTCATGACATGGACTGTCGTGCTGGTTGTCATTGCAGTGTTGGTCTCGCTTCTTCTTTTGATAGCGATCTATGACCTCATACAACGAAAGCACGCGATTCTTCGAAATTTCCCCATCGTCGGTCATTTCCGATACCTGCTTGAAGCAGTTGGACCCGAACTTCGTCAATACATCGTTACGGATAACAACGAAGAAAAACCTTTCAGCCGAGATGATCGGCGTTGGGTGTATTCGACCTCGAAACAGCAAAATTCGTATTTCGGTTTTGGTACGGACAACGATCTTGATCAGTCCCGTAATTACACAATCATCAAACACTCGATGTTTCCCCTCGATGGTCCCGCTGATGCACCGCTGCATCCGGACCCATCGCGGATGCTTCCGTGTGCCAAGGTCCTTGGCGCATCACATAATCGGCGCTTTGCATTTCGGCCACAATCCATTGTGAACGTTTCAGGAATGAGCTTCGGTGCGCTGAGTGGCGCCGCTATTGAAGCGCTTGATCGGGGCTGCCAGATTGCTGGAGCACTCCACACCACAGGCGAAGGCGGTATGTCCGTCCATCATCTCCACGGCGCCGATCTGATTTGGCAGATTGGTACCGGATACTTCGGCTGCAGAAACGAAGACGGTTCCTTCAACTTGGAACAGGCGGTCGCACAAACAGAGTCGGCGCCAATTCGGGCGATTGAGATCAAGTTGAGCCAAGGGGCAAAGCCTGGTCTTGGGGGTTTGCTTCCAGGCAAGAAGGTCACGCCAGAAATTGCAGCAATTCGGGGAGTTCCGGTGGGGCGTGACTGCAAAAGCCCTGCTTCACATTCTGCGTTCAGTGACGTTGCCGGCCTCATTGACTTCGTTGAAGTTCTTGCCGATGCCACTGGGCTTCCGGTTGGGATCAAAGCTGCTGTAGGGCAACGAGAATTCTGGACCGAACTCGCGACATTGATGGCAGCGACTGGACGGGGTCCGGACTTCATCACGATCGATGGTGGCGAGGGCGGAACCGGAGCCGCACCGCTTGCGTTCAGCGATCACGTTTCTCTGCCCTTCCGATGGGGGTTCACCCGGGTCTATCGCTGTTTCGCTGAGGTTGGAATCACCGATGATGTTGTTTTCATCGGGTCAGGAAAGCTCGGCCTTCCTGATTCAGCGTTTACCGCGATTGCACTCGGTTGCGACATGGTCAACGTTGGGCGCACGGCGTTGTTCTCCATCGGTTGTATTCAGTCGCAGCGATGCCACACAGACCGGTGTCCGACGGGTGTCGCCACACAAAATCGACGGCTATCGCGTGGGCTTGACCCGACCGATAAAGGGATTCGATGTGGGAACTATCTGGCCGGGGTGCGGTTTGAGCTCGAACGTTTGAGTTGGGCATGCGGGGTAACCCATCCTGCGAAAGTGACCGCCGACATGATCGAAGTCCTTGAGGATCGATGGACGGCCGAGACGCTCCGCGAGATGGTCGGGTACGAGCCGAACTGGGGTACGCCATCTCAATCACTGCTCGATGAGCTCGATGCCCTCTTTGGGTAGACCATTCGAAGGCACAACGCGCCACTAGCCTCTTTGGGTGCCTTCAACCTTGGAACGTGCCCGGACGGCGGTCACGACGTCTCCAGAATTGCGCCGACTTGTAGAACGCGGCCGAGTCATTCTCCAGGGTCCTTCCGATGATCAGCTGCGCCAAGAGCGAGACGAGTCTCACTGGCAACCAACCGCTACGAGCTCGCGCTGGTGGCAAGTCGCTCTCAGCGCGCTAAGCGGACTTATCGGTGCCATCGTTATTGCAGCGTCAGCTCCGCAATGGCGCTTGGCTGTTCCCACTTGGCGTCTGACGTTCCCTGGAATAGCGCATCCCGGAACCTCCACTCAGTCGACGTTTTGGTTTTTCATCGGTCTTGTATTGCTTGCGTGTGGCTGGCTTGGGCTTGTTCATTGCGCGGGACGAATTTCTGATCCGCGCCGAGCGGTAGTCATCATCGGCGCCGTCATTGCACTTTGGGCGATCCCCGTTTCGCTTGGACCACCGCTGCTTTCAAACGATGTTTACAGTTACGTTGCTCAGGGCGAGATGGCGAGTCGGGGAATCGACCCAAGCTCGGTTGGCCCCATAGAACTTGGGCGCAACGACTTCACCAGTGGGGCCGATCCGGTGTGGCGTTCGGCGCCCGCGCCCTACGGTCCTGTCGCTGTGATCGCTGCACGGTCAGCGGTTGAACTCGCAGGGCATGATCAGGTGGCGGCGATCAACTTTTATCGTTTGATCGTTTGGATTGGCGTGATCATGGCGGCGGTCGGAATCGGCATGATCGCCGTTGGAAATGGTCTCTCAGCAGCAGTCGCTATCGCGATCGGCATTGGTAATCCGATCATGATCGTGCACGTCATCGGCGGGGTGCACAACGACGCGCTCATGTTCGGTTTCCTCGCGCTCGGTCTTGCTGCAGCGCAGCGAGACCGTAAGAAACTTGCGGTTGCACTCATAACTGCTGCGACTGCTGTGAAGCTTCCGGCCGCAATCGGTTTGCTCTATCTCGGTTGGTGTTGGCGCGGCGCAGTGGCTACGTGGAAGGAACGGGCAGTCTCGACGGTCGCGGTTTTCACCGCGGCAGTTGGGGTGATCGTGGTGGGTTGCGTCGTGGTTGGACTCGGCCCGGGCTGGATAACGGCATTGAAAAGCACTGGGAAAGTCAACGACACCTATTCGCCCACGACGAAAATTGGTTTCAGTATCGCTGAGATTCTTAACGCCATTGGCGTTCATGTCGATGGACAGTTGCTGGCATCGGGAGTCCGAGCGTTAGGTCTCTTGGCAACTGCCGTGATCGCATTCGTGATGTTGATGCGAAGCCCACGAGTCGGAGTGGTCAAAGCAACCGGAGTCATGCTCGTTGCGTACATCTTGCTTGGGCCCGTGATCTGGCCGTGGTACCTCGTCACCGGTTTCGCACTTTTGGCGGCGTGTGGACTTGGTCGATATCGACCCTCCTATCTTGTCGTATGTGTTGCTGCGAGTTTCTTCGTGTGGCCGACTTCGGTTGTTTCGATGGGCTCTTTGGGCAGCGACTATCAACACCTGCGCGGTCTCGGTGTCGTGCTTGCTGTCATAGCGCTGGCTTGGGGCGCGCAACGATTCACGGGTCGGTGGGAACGCCGCTACCACGGGATGAGCGACTCCGAGCGCGATCTGGCCGTGTCGACCAGTCAAACCGGAACTGAAGCATGAGGAATCTGAAAACTTTTATTGCTGGCTGACGGCGTGACCTAGGGGGCACTGCTTCGGCTAGTGCCTGTGGAGAAGCGTTCGAGACAACCTGTGTGATTCTCGTTGACGAAGGGCGAGATTTACCTCGAGACGCTCAAGGTGCTGTGCAAGGATTTTGTCGCCCTGAGGAACTGCATGGGTCTCAAAGAACGAAAGCACCTCTGCAGTGATGCTTGGTTTCGACAGGCCACGAATTCCCTCAAGAAAGCGAGCGATGGAATTTGACGGAAGTCGGGTGGTGATCTCATCCCACTCGGAACTGACGAAGAACCAAGCAATTTCCCCAGCATCGCGATTCGAGAGCGCACGGCGAAGGAGAAGTGGAGCGTTTTGGCTCCTGACATCATCGGTGAGGGACATGCGGACAAGGCGAGCGATGAGGTCAGGATCGGGAAAGTCAGCGAGAGCGCCGAGGTAGCGGAGTTCTTCTTGGGGCGTCGAGGCGGCTTTCATTCGCGTGATGAAGTCATCGAATTCCTCGGAGGTCCCTGTGGCTGCGACGATGTTTACCGACGCTGCAACTAACGCAGGGTCGGGGTCGAGGGCATCGATCGTCAGAAGCACACGTGCTCGTGACTGAACATCGAGATTGCCGCCGATAGTCCCGAGTGCTTCGAACAACACGCCTCGCAATGCGCCATCGCGGTCGGAGTCTTCAGATTTTGGTTCGGCTCCGAGCCGTTCGTATGCAGGGCTGATGATGCCGCGAATTCGAGAGTGAAGTGCGGAGCGGGCATCGCCATCAACGATTCGATCAAGCGCATTTAGTCCGGCGATGATTCGTTGCCAGACAGAGAGATCGGTTTCATCCCTAAATGCTTCCGCCGTCTCGAGGAAATCATGAGCTTCGAGGTCTCCAGCGAGAACTGACGCCCAAATGTCATCGACCAATCCGTAGCGTTCAATCGGAGAGAGTTCAGCTTGTGCATGACTGACGAGTGCGGAGCGGAGGTCGGGTGCATAGCTCGCTCGATAGAAGCCGGTGCCCTCGGTATTGACGAAGACCCAAGTGGCGGGTTCTACGAGGTCGATATCAATGGAGCGTTGGTCAAGTAAGACCTTTTCGAATGTGATGACGCCGTCGAGAGCGCTTCGCTGGGAAAAGATCAGCGGAACAATCCACACGGCAGCGTCATCGTGAGCAGGAATGGTCGACTCGCCATCGCCGAGATCTCCGGCGTAACCAAATCGGTGTTGTGAGATCCGTAGAGTGCGTCCGTCGTTCACAGTTTCGACGGAAAGGACTGGGAATCCTCCTTGAAAGATCCACGAGTCCATGATTCGGCGAACCGGTTCACCAGTGGCTGATTCGATGGCATCCCAAAGATCGGTGGTCTCGGTAGTTCCGAACGCATGCTGAGCGAGGTAGTGACGAATCCCTGATCGGAACTGGTCCTCACCGAGATACTGCTCGAGCATGCGCACCACGGCGGCGCCTTTTTCGTAGGTGAGGATGTCGAACATTCCCTCCGCGTCGGCGGGAGAAATCACGGGGTATTCGATGGGGCGCGTGCTGGTGAGCGAATCAGTATCGAACGCAGCGGTGCGTGAGAGGCCAAACGTTGTCCAACGGTCCCACTGCGGGCGGAATGCATCAGTCGCGTGCATTTCCATGAACGTCGCGAAGGCTTCGTTGAGCCAAATGCCATTCCACCACTTCATGGTGACGAGGTCACCGAACCACATGTGGGCGAGTTCGTGATTGATGACGTCGGTGACGTTAAGGAGTTCGGCCTGTGTGGTGGTTGCTGGATCGACCAGGAGGAGGATTTCGCGGAAGGTCACACATCCGAGATTCTCCATGGCTCCGAAGGCAAAGTCGGGAACCGCAACGAGGTCAAGTTTGTCGCCTGGATAAGCAATTCCGTAATAGTTGGCGAAGTGTCGGAGGCAAAACTCTCCGACTTCTAATGCATAGGCGGTGAGGTGGCGCTTTCCCTTCGGGAAGATCACGCGCATGGGGATCCCGTCGACGTCGATGGGATCCGTCGCTTCAAGTGGGCCGACGATGAACGCGACGAGATAGGTGGACATGACGATGGTTTCGGCAAACCGCACGATGTGCTTACCCGGTCGGTTGGGAGCGGCTAAGCGAGAGAGCTCGCGTGCGTTCGAAACCGCAAAGAGTTCTTCATCGACGACGAGAGAGATCGCGAAGGATGCTTTGTGGCCGGGTTCGTCCCAACACGGGAAGGCACGGCGAGCATCGGTCGCTTCAAATTGCGTCGTAGCGATGACTTGTTCGACGCCATCGGTGTCAGTAAAGGTCGAGCGGTAGAAGCCGCGGAGTTTGTCGTTCAGCACTCCGGTGAATCTGATCCGGATGTGGGCCTCGCCGGCAGACAGCGCTCGACTTAGCGTGAATGTCACTCGCTCGGTCTCGGGATCGAGCGCAACGGCAGTGACGGCAATCGTGGGGGCGTCATCGGCCAGCGATCCTTCGACAACCTCGGCAGCAAGGATGTCGAGATCGAGAGCGTTGCATGAGATCGTGTCAGTAGCAGCCGAAAGCAAGAGATCGATCGTGACCTCGCCGGCGAAGGTTGCCGCTTCGAGGTCGGGCTCCAGAGTCAGGTCGTAACGAACGGGACGAACTGGGCCAGGAAGCCTGAAAGGGTTGGCATCGTTGGAGGGGCGGGGGAGTTCAGTATCGGTCACCTTGTCAGCGTAGGGTCGGTCGCCATGACTGCGCTTCTTCCTCCCTCAAACCGAGCACTTGATGTTCTTTGCATTGGCAATGCCATTGTCGATGTCCTCGCCCACACCGACGACTCCTTCTTGGAAGATCACGGAATGGTGAAGGGCTCGATGCAAATAACCGATCCCGATCGGGCTCGAACCATCTATGCCGCTATGCCCCCAGCAGTTGAAATGTCTGGTGGTTCTGCCGCGAACACAGCAGCAGGTTTGGCTTCGCTCGGAATCTCTGCCGCTTTTATTGGCAAAGTCGCGGAGGACGAGCTCGGCGACGTTTTTGCTCACGACATCCGAGCCGCCGGCGTTGCTTTCCATGGGTTCGCTGCATCGGGTGCCGATGCTGCTGCGGGAACTGCTCGGTGCTTGATCTGCGTGACTCCCGATGCCCAACGCACGATGAATACATCACTTGGCGTTGCGGGTCAGCTGACATCGGACGATGTGGATCTCGCTCTGGTCCCGACCGCACGTGTTGTGTATCTCGAGGGGTACCTGTGGGATGAACCTGCTGCGAAGAGCGCGCTCCGAAATGTGATGGGTTGGGCGGCCGGGGCAGGAACGCGCGTTGCGTTTTCACTCTCTGACGGGTTCTGCGTCGATCGTCATCGGGCGGAGTTCCTCGAAATCGTTGAACATCACGTCGATATCTTGTTTGCCAATGAAGACGAGATTTGTTCGCTTTATGAGGTTTCAGATTTCGACGAAGCAGCACGCATGGTGGCGGGGCATTGCGCGATTGCATGTCTGACACGAGGTGAAGCGGGATCAGTCATCCTTTCGTCCTCGGGTGAGCGCTTTGACATTCCTGTTGCAGCTGCAGATCTTGTCGACACCACCGGCGCCGGAGATCTTTACGCCGCTGGATTCCTGTCAGGGTGGGTTTCCGGTGCTGATCTTGAAACCTCTGGGCGCACAGCCTCGATCGTTGCCGCCGAGGCAATCTCACATATGGGTGCGCGGCCACAGACCAATCTCACATCTCTGGTGAAAGGTGCGTTATGAGCGAAACCTGTTTTGATGTCGAGGTAGCGAACAAGGTCGCCCACATCCGCTTGAACCGTCCCGAGCAACTCAATTCTATGGTGCGCGAATTTTGGGTTGAACTCCCCGAAATTGTGCGGAACCTCGATGCTCGTGGTGACGTTCGTGCGATCGTGCTGTCATCGACCGGCCGTCATTTTTGCGCCGGCATGGATCTCGGTGTCTTCACTTCAGGTGATACAGCAATCACGCCTGGTGATGCCGATGAAATGGGGAGAGTCCGGGCGCGACTTCGCCAGACCGCTCTGATGTTGCAAGAAAGCTTCACGGCATTCGAAAAAGCGCGGATGCCAGTTCTGGCCGCGATCCAAGGTGGGTGCATTGGTGGAGCGGTAGACATGGTCACCGCCGCAGATATGCGTTACGCGTCTGCCGATGCGTTCTTTGTGATCCAGGAGATCAACATTGGGATGACGGCCGATGTCGGTACATTGCAACGTCTCCCGAAGATCATTCCTGACGGTGTCGCACGTGAACTTGCTTACACGGGTCGTCGGATGTCAGCGCAACGGGCACTCGAAGTTGGACTCGTGAATCAGGTATTCCCCACCCACGAGGAACTCGTGACTGGCGTGCTGGACATCGCCAGTGAAATCGCTTCAAAGAGTCCGCTTGCGATTTGGGGAACCAAAGAGATGTTGCTGTACTCGCGCGATCACAGTGTTTCCGACAGTCTGAATCACATCGCGACTTGGCAAACAGGAATGTTTCAGCCATCGGACATGGCTGAGTCATTTGCGGCAAAGTCAGAAGGCCGCGAGACAAATTTCCCCGATCTGCTACCGGTGCCGAAAGAGTTCTAAGTCAGCGGTTGACTAGTCGTGCTGTTCGATAGCGGGCAGAAAATCCCAAGCGAGGTCTCCAACCTTCACGAGGATTGAAGAGATCCAACCGCCCATGGCGCCGAGGTTGTCGTCAAGCCGAGTTCCATCTGCCAACGTTTCTTCGTCGACTTCGTAACTTCCTTCGTAGCTCACTTCGATTGCATATTCCGGGTGATCGAAACTTCCTTCGAAGATTGTTTCGACAGTTGGTCCCGATCGCTCGAGGCGGTCTTGGCCAATCGCCGGGCTGGTATCGGGAAGTGCAGCGATGAGCGCTGCGGGGTCAGGCGCTGATGACAACCGTTGAACTCGAAGAACGAGTTCAATGTCGATACGTGGCGCCTCGTCAAAGGACTCGCCGATGTACCACGATCGGTAGGCAGTCTGTGCCCATGTTGGCCAGGTCAGGGTGAGGTCGGCCTGAACCCGGGGCGGAATTCCTTCTCCCGGAAGCCCATAGGTGGTCTCCCAAGTCATGTCACCGAGGAGCATGTCCATGTTGAATCGCTCTTCGAACGCCTGTCGCTCGAGCATTGCGCCTTCGAACGCGTCGCGAAGGGCGCCAATGGCATCAGTAAACACGTGGTCGAGCACGATTGGACCCTACCTGCCTTGCTGACGACGGGCCGAGTCTGCATTTGCGGCGTCAAGGAGGTCTGTCCCGAAACCGAATGGTCTCTGCGGTAGTTTCGACACTGGTCGTTGCCCGTCGATCGACCTGTAGTCGCCTCACGAACCCTCCTATCTCTCCAGCCACCCGGGAAGCCTCTCCATGCTTTTCCCTACCGTCGATTTCGCGGTTTTCTTCTTGGTGGTGTTCACCGGGAGTTGGCTGCTGCGACCGTACAAGATCGCATGGCGCTGGTTCATCCTTGCTTCAAGTTGTGTGTTCTATGGGTGGTGGGACTGGAACTACTTGATGCTTCTGTTTCTGAGCATTGGGATCAACTGGTTCTTGGGCCTGGCAGTTTTTCGGTCGCTCACTCCTGAAGGGGAACGCACGAATGCCAGTAGGTGGCTCGTTCGAATCGCCGTGGTTGTCAACCTTGGAATTCTTGGATATTTCAAGTACTTCGATTTCTTCGTCTCAACAATCGCCGACAAGATGCGCTCGATCGGAATCTCGGTCGATGCCCCGATTCTGAACATCATTCTTCCGATTGGTATTTCGTTCTTCACCTTCCAAGCAATCAGTTATGTGATTGACATCGGGCGAGGGCAATGGCGTAAACCACTCACGATTCTTGATTTCGCCGTTTATTTGTCATTCTTCGCGCATCTCGTTGCAGGCCCGATTGTGCGAGCAAGCGAGTTCGCGCCGCAACTCGATGAACTACCCGATCCCCGATACGTGCGATCCGCTGAAGCATTCATGCTTATCTTCCGCGGCATGTTCAAGAAGGTCGTGATCTCGAGCTTTCTTGCGGTACAGATTGTTGATCCGGTTTTTGCCAACCCAAATGCGTACGGGTCGCTGGCAGTGCTGTGGGCGATTTACGCCTACGCAATTCAGATCTACGCCGATTTCAGTGGCTACACCGATATTGCTATTGGCGTGGCGTTACTTCTCGGCATTCGATTCCCGCAGAACTTTGATTCGCCCTATATCGCTCTGTCATTGCAGGACTTCTGGAGTCGCTGGCACATGACCCTGTCGCGGTGGCTGCGCGACTACCTCTACATACCGCTCGGCGGAAATCGTGGCTCGAAAGCCATGACCTACCGGAACCTTTTCCTCGTCATGATTATTGGCGGACTTTGGCATGGGGCGAACTGGACGTTCGTTGTTTGGGGGGCAATTCACGGCTCCTACCTGGTGGCCGAACGAATCGTGAAGGAGAAATGGAAGGGCCACGAGTTGGGCCTTCCGCCGTTCTTGGTGAAAGCGATGCAATGGTTCTTGGTCTTCAACGTCGTCTGTCTGGCGTGGGTGTTCTTCCGGGCAACATCGGTCGATGAGGCCTTTACGTTGCTCGGGCGACTTTTCGCCTCTTCTGGTTCTTCTGCTGGAGTGAGCCTTCTGTTGATTTTCGTGATCGTTGCGAGTGTCGCCTCGCAGTTCGTTCCACAGCGATTCCCCCAAAAAGCCGAAGTCTGGTTTGCGACCTGGGCACCTGCCTTGCAAATCGCTGCTCTTGCCGGTGGACTTGTCCTTGTTGATGCGCTTGGTCCCGAGGGAATTGCGCCGTTCATTTACTTCCAGTTCTGATGAGGAACCTCTGATGACGTCACCAGAACGCAATCCGATGAAAGGCAATTCCGGGATCCCTTCGGGGGGACGGTCGCCGTTTAATTGGCGGAGTCTCTTCGAGCCATTCCGGCCGCGTCGCGAGGGGACGATGCCGGCGGGTTTGATCATCGTCGTGATCGTCTTGGCGCTTTGTGTTGCCGGGCTTTTTGACGCCGATTCGACGCTGCGTAAAAGCAATGCGAAAGGCGATGGCTGGCGAAATGAGATTGCGAAGACCGTTGCCTCGGTAACCGACACGTTGCACATCAATTTCTTCCGTAATTCAATCGATTCTGCGCTCGGCAAGAACCAAGGAACGAAGATTGATGTCGAGGAACTTCTCCGTCAGCAAGCAGAAGCGGAAAGCGCGGCATCGGCCGAAGCCGCAAAGAAAGTGCCCGAACTTCCAGCGCCGACCCCGGCAACTCCCATGAAGATCTGGGTCGGCGGTGATTCCATCACTCAGACGTTCGGGACCTCGTTCCAGCGAATTACGCAGTCCACTGGAATCTTCACCCCAACGCTGGACTTCCACGTCTCGACCGGATTGGCCCGCCCCGACTACTACAACTGGCCTGAGCACTTAGTCAAAGATGTACTCCCTGCGAATCCATCGATTCTTGTCATCATGTTTGGTGCAAACGACGGCCAGAACATGATCGGTGCCGACGGAAAAGTTCTCGAGCGCACTTCCGAGCCATGGATGACCGAATATCGCCGTCGCGTTGCCGCAACGATGGACCTCTTGAAGTCGCCTGATAATCAGCGCATCACGATCTGGTGTGGACCGCCCCCGATGGGGCCTGGGACGAAGACCC
>CAIPQK010000137.1 GCA_903867185.1 uncultured Candidatus Nemicrothrix sp.
GCCCAGAACGATTTTCGATTCGCCCTGGCCAACGGCGGCTGGGTCCATAATTTCGTAGGTCGTGCGCTCATTCAGAACGCCGTGCTGATGAATGCCAGATTCGTGCGCAAAGGCATTTCGACCGACAACAGCCTTGTTGTATTGCACCGGATAACCGGTCAGGCGGCTCACCAAACGCGATGTACGAGCCAACTCTTCTGACTTGATGCCGGTGTCGATGCCACCGAAGTAATCAGAACGGGTACGCAGCGCCATCACAATCTCTTCGAGCGCTGCATTACCGGCACGCTCGCCCAAACCATTGACGGCACATTCGACCTGACGAGCGCCCAACTGCACCGCAGCCAGCGAGTTCGCCACTGCCATACCCAGATCGTTGTGGCACTGGGTGGAGATGATGTAGTCGCCCTTGACGACCTTGCGGACATTGGCCAGACGTTCGGCGTATTCCTGCGGAACAGCAAAGCCCACAGTGTCGGGAATGTTCAGCGTGGTCGCGCCATTGTCGACAGCGATCTGCAGAACCTCACACATGAAGTCGAAATCGGAACGCGACGCGTCTTCTGGCGAGAACTCAACATCTTCGGTGTAGGAACGTGCGCGAGCCACACCCGATGCCGCTTCAGCCTTCACCTGATCGGGCGTCATGCGCAGCTTGTGCTTCATGTGGGTTTCGCTGGTGGCGATGAAGACGTGAATGCGAGGATGCTCCGCCGACTCAATTGCTTCCCAGCAACGATCGACATCTCCCAATGCTGTGCGAGACAGCCCACAAATCACTGGTCCGCGAACGGACTTGGCGATGGCCTGTACTGACTCAAAGTCGCCCTGGCTGGCGATCGGAAAACCGGCCTCGATCACATCGACACCGAGACGAGCGAGCTGCTCCGCGATTTCAACCTTTTCGCCCTGATCGAGCGAGATCCCCGGCGACTGTTCGCCGTCACGAAGGGTCGTATCGAAAATGATGACCCTGTCGTTTGCTGCGGTGGTATCGGTGGTGCTCATAACGGTGCCTTTCGGGGCATGTGATGCTTTTCGGGGAACAAACGGAAACTGGTCGGAGAACGAAAAAACCTCCCGGCCCGAGGGCGCAGGAGGTTGGCAGGCGCCATATGTGGCACCCGCCTAACGAAGTAGAAGCTCCAAGGAGAAAGAATGCATAGGCAGAGTCTGCCGGGTTCCTATAGCGAAAGCAACCATGGGGCTCTCCCCTGCTACCCCAAAGGGAGCGCTGCCTCAGATGGCGTCGACGGAAACAATGCCTTCGATGGAACGAAGGCGATCGCACACCTCGGCCGGTACGGCACCAGTGATTGATAGGACCATCATCGCTGAGGCACCGCTCGGGGCCTGACCCACGTCCATATCGGCAATATTCAGGCCCGCTTCACCCACGATCGTGCCAACGAGTCCAATCATGCCGGGGCGATCGTCGTTACGAACCACGAGCATGTGATGAGCGGGAGGAACATCAACGCGGTGATCGTCGACCATCACGAGGCGAGCTTCACCATCGAGACCCATGAGGGTGCCGGCAAGTGAATGCGCACCACCACGAATGGTGATGAGGTTCACGAAGTTATGCGCCGTAGTCGTGGTGGTTTCAGTGACGGTGATGCCGCGCTCTTCGGCCATCTTCGGCGCGTTCACGTAGGACACCGGATCATCGCTGATGCGACCAAAGAAACCCTTGAGCAGCGACAGCGTGAGGATGCGAGTGTCGTAGCCGCCGATTTCGCCTTCGTAGGAAACCTCGAGTGCCTCAACACCCGTGGCGAGCCCACCAAAGGTTGCACCGAGTCGTTCGGCGAGTGAAAGGAATGGACGAACGGTTTCACTGGCTTCAGCCGCGTTCACGTTCACTGCAAATGGAACAAATTCGCCCGCGAGCGCTAACCCGACCATTTCAGCGATGGTGTCGCCGGCCTTGTCCTGTGCTTCGTGTGTGCTGGCGCCCAGATGTGGGGTGACAACAACCTCGGGAAGTTCAAAGAGCGGTGATTCAGTAGTCGGTTCCTTATCGAACACGTCAATA
>CAIPQK010000138.1 GCA_903867185.1 uncultured Candidatus Nemicrothrix sp.
TACAACAAGGCTGTTGTCGGTCGAAATGCCTTTGCGCACGAATCTGGCATTCATCAGCACGGCGTTCTGAATGAGCGCACGACCTACGAAATTATGGACCCAGCCGCCGTTGGCCAGGGCGAATCGAAAATCGTTCTGGGCAAGCACTCAGGCCGCCATGCATTTGCCGACACCTTGAAGAAGATGGGTTACGACCTGCATGGCGATGCGCTGAACCAGGTGTTCAGCCGCTTTAAAGAATTGGCCGATCGTAAGGTTGAACTGAGCGACGCCGACCTCGAAGCATTGGTCGCCGAGGAGATGGGCGACACCGTTCGCTATGCCTTCTCGCTCATCTCGCTCGATAGTCACGGTGGCTCGAGTTCCACGCCTACGGCAACGATTGTGCTCGATCATGACGGCACCAAGATCGAAGCGACTGCTGAAGGCTCGGGCATGGTCGATGCCGCCTGCGCCGCGATCCACAAAGCAACTGGCATCACGGGCACCCTCACCGACTACGCAGTCACCTCGGTGACCGGTGGGGTCGATGCATTGGCCGACGTTGCCCTGCGCTTCGAGGTCGATGGTGTTTCGATGCCAGGTCGTGGCCTGTCCACCGATGTGGTCGAAGCCTCTGCCCGTGCGCTGCTCAACGCACTGAACCGCATCGTGCGGGTCCGTGACACCGGCGAAGACCCGACCGCGGTTTCACGGCCGGGCTCGCTCAGTTAGTTCAGCGATTCGTTGCCGGCATCCACGCCGGTCGAGTTGCTTCGAAGGCCGCGATCGCGTCGACGTGCTGAAGTGTGATGGCGATGTCGTCGAGGCCGTTCAGGAATCGTTCCTGGGTTGAATCGTCGAGTGGAAATTCCACGTCAATGTCGAGCGAAGCCACGACAACGCGCTTGGTGGCGATGTCGATGGTGATCTCAACGGTCGGATCGGCTTCAACGGCACGCAGGATGCGCTCGCTTACGTCGGCGGGAAGCACGACGGGCACGAGTCCGTTCTTGGCGGAGTTATTGCGGAAGATGTCGCCGAAGCGAGGAGCGATGACGGCTTTGAAGCCGTAATCCATGATCGACCACACGGCGTGTTCGCGAGATGAACCCACGCCGAAGTTGGCGCCAGCCACAAGGATGTTGGCTTCGCCAAACTGCGGAAGGTTCATGACGAACTCGGGATCTTCACGCCACTCTGAAAAGAGTCCCTGGCCAAAGCCGGTGCGTTCGACGCGCTTGAGCCAATCGCTTGGGATGATCTGATCGGTATCGACGTCAGATCGGTCGAGGGGGAGTGCAGTTCCGGTGATGGTGATGACTGGTTCCATGATGTGCTCAGTTCTCTCAGGCCAGATCGCGAGGATCGGCGAAGGTTCCGGCAATTGCCGTTGCAGCAGCGACAGCGGGGGAGACGAGGTGAGTACGACCACCCTTACCCTGTCGTCCTTCAAAGTTGCGGTTCGAGGTTGATGCCGAACGTTCACCCGGCGCCAACTTGTCGGGGTTCATGGCGAGACACATTGAACAACCCGGTTCACGCCAATCGAATCCGGCCGCGGTAAAGATCTTGTCGAGGCCCTCGGCTTCGGCTTGACCCTTCACCATGAACGAACCCGGGACCACCATGGCGCGCACACCGGCCGCAACCCGACGACCTTCGGCAACCGCGGCTGCGGCGCGAAGATCTTCGATGCGACTGTTGGTGCATGAGCCGATGAACACGGTCTGCACGGGGATGTCTTTGATCGGCATGCCAGCGGTGAGGCCCATGTACTCAAGGGCGCGAGATGCTGCGTCGCGTTCTCCGGAATCGGCGAACGAGGCAGGATCGGGCACATTGCTATCGAGCTCAATGACCTGACCAGGGTTCGTTCCCCAGGAAACGAAGGGACGAAGTTTCGTGGCGTCGATGTCGACAACCTTGTCGAACACTGCGCCTTCGTCGGTGGGGAGTGTGCGCCAGTAGGCAACTGCAGCGTCCCAATCGGCACCAGTCGGGGCGTACTTACGATTCTTGAGGTAGTCAAAGGTGATTTCGTCGGGAGCGATGAGGCCAGCTTTGGCTCCTGCTTCGATCGACATGTTGCACACCGTCATGCGGCCTTCCATCGACAGCGAACGGATTGCTTCGCCGCGATATTCGATGACCGATCCGATGCCGCCTCCTGTGCCGATACGACCAATGATGGCCAGCACAAGGTCTTTGGCGGTCACGCCATCGGGAAGTGCGCCGTTCACGTTGACGGCCATGGTTGAAGCCGGATGCTGGGGGAGTGTCTGGGTGGCCATGACATGTTCAACTTCTGAAGTACCGATGCCGAAGGCCAGTGCGCCGAACGCGCCATGCGTGGCGGTGTGGCTATCGCCGCACACGATGGTCATACCGGGCATGGTCAGGCCTTGTTCTGGTCCGATCACATGCACGATTCCTTGACCGGGTGTGCCCATGGCATGTTCGACAATGCCGAACTCGGCGGTGTTGGCTCGCAACACGTCGACCTGCTTGCGCGAGATGGGGTCGGCGATGGGTTTGTCGATGTCGGAAGTGGGGACGTTGTGGTCCTCGGTGGCAACGGTGAGTTCAGGTCGCCGAACGGTCCGGTCGTGGATGCGCAAACCATCGAAGGCCTGCGGCGAGGTCACCTCATGGACGAGATGGAGATCGATGTAGAGCACATCGGGCTCGCCGTCGGCGCGATGTACGACGTGATCGTCCCAAAGTTTTTGCGAAAGAGTTCTCGGGGCCATGTTCTGCTCCTGTTCGGGAGGTTGGCCGGGACTGACGATGACGTGAGTTCCGGACGGTGCCGTTTGCGTCTCATATAATGGGACACTAATCTTGCTCCGTGGGAAACACTATAGGTGGTGTGGGTGTTCTGGACAAGGCGGTTGATGTTCTCGACGCGCTTGAAGCCCGTCCGTTGTCATTGGCGGAACTTGTTGCGGTGACCGGGCTGCCGCGTGCCACCGCTCATCGTCTGGCGACGGCGCTTGAACGCCATGGTCTTGTTCGTCGCGACTCCGATGGTCGATTCATGCTCGGCACCCGCTTGCTTTCTCTTGGACAGGCGGCGGCGGACGCATGGCCCCTCGCGACTGCAGCGGCATCTGCCCTTGCGAGTCTGAGAGAGAAGACCGGTGAAAGCGTGCAGTTGTTCGTTCGCGACGGCGAGGAACGTGTGTGTATTGCTGCTCTCCAGTCACTTCATGGATTGCGCACGATCGTTCCCCTTGGTGCCCGACTTCCACTTTCTGCAGGGTCAGCGGCTCGTGTCTTGACGAGCGCAGATCAAACGGCGGGAGGGTGGATTGAAAGTGTGGGCGAGCGCGAGGCCGGGGTGGCGTCAGTTTCAGCTCCGGTGCGCGACGCGTCGGGCCGAGTGATCGCCGCCGTGAGTGTGTCTGGTCCAATCGAGAGAACCTCTCGACAGCCAGGCAAGCGGTACGGTTCCTATGTGGTCCATGCAGCGAAAGAGATCGAATCAGAAGCTGGTTTGCGGGGCGTCGACGCGTGACCGAACGGCCACTCGCAGCCATCGATATCGGTACCAACTCGTTCCACATGGTCATTGCGCGAGTGGGTGAAGTTTCTGTCGCGGGCGAGTTCATTGGCCCCGCATTTGAAGTGATTGCGCGAGAGAAGGAAATGGTTCGCCTGGGCTCGAGCTCAGGGGACATGAAGGAA
>CAIPQK010000139.1 GCA_903867185.1 uncultured Candidatus Nemicrothrix sp.
CGCGAAGCAGGAAACCAAGATCGTTCTGCAGGATTGTTGTGACATCACTGGCCAGCGAGCGGAACGGTTTGCGGCCAAGGTTGGCGACGTTCACCGCAATACGGCCGCCTGGCTCAAGTACTCGCCAACATTCAGCGAACACGTCGCGCAACATCACGAGGTAGTCGAGGTACGAAGCGGGAACAGCGCCTTCGCCCATTTCGGTTTCGTAGGCCTTGCCCGCGAAGTAAGGGGGAGAGGTGACAACGAGGGCGACGGAGTTATCGGGAATTGCGGAAAGGTCGCGAGAGTCGCCGCAGAAAATTGTGTCTTTGACAGGACAGTCAACAACGGTGTCATCGGTGAGCAACGTCGGCGCTGGGAAGCGCTCATAGAACGACGACGAGTCGTGATTTTCGCGCTTCGACACTCCGAATTCGGAGGTCGCGGTTCCCTCTCGGGTGCGTCGCTCGGCCATGGGGGCCAAACCCTAATGAAATCGACGCGCGACCGCCTTTCCGGGTGGAAACCAATGAGGTCCTACGATGCCAACAGTCCGGACGAGCGACGCCCGGAACCCTGCGAAAGGCTTCTTATGGCGTATCCCGAAGATGTTGGCGCGATTGATCTCATGATCGGATTTCCCTTCCGCGACAAAAAGGCTGTCTACGAATACTTGCAGGGCGGCATCAAGGACAAGGGTTCGGACGATCTGGCAATGCCCGCGGGCTACATGTTCAAAGACGTTCCTGAAGAAGCAGGCGAAGAAGTCGACCCCATTGACTTCACCTTCACCGAGATGGACAAGTACGGCGTGTCGGCCGGTCTGTTTGGTTTGACCGACACAAGTCGCGAAGCGAAGAAGCGTCACCCCGGTCGCGTGTTCTTCAGTCTCGAAGTTGATCCCAATGACATCACGGGTGCGGTTCGTAAGATTCGTGAAGCGAACGAGTCCGATGGTCTCAGTGCAGTGACGACCTTCCCCGCTGGTTGTCTGCCGCAGGTACCGGTGAGCGATCGTCGTTACTACCCGATCTATCAAACCTGCATCGACCTCGACATTCCGATCATTTCGAATGCCGGCATTCCCGGTCCGCGCTTTCCCGCTGAATGTCAGCACGTCATGCATTTCGATCAGGTTTGTTATGACTTTCCCGAATTGAAGATCGTGATGCGTCATGGTGCTGAGCCATGGGAAGCGCTTGCGGTGAAGCTCATGCTCAAGTGGCCAGGCCTCTATTACATGCCGAGTGCGTTCGCTCCGAAGCATTACCCGAAAGCGATTCTTGACTACGCGAACTCGCGTGGCTCGGACAAGATCATGTACGCCGGCTACTTCCCTGCGGGACTTACGCTTGAGCGCATCTTCACCGAAATGAAGAACGTTCCTCTGAAGGACAGTGTCTGGCCCAAGTTTTTGCGTGAGAATGCCATGAAGCTTTTCAAAATGGATGGGGTGCCCTGATGTCAGTTGCCGTTGTTACCGGAGCAGGTCAAGGATTAGGACGCGCAGATTGTCTTCGTTTAGCCGAAGATGGTTTCGATGTGGTCTGTCTCGACCTCAATCTCGATGCTGCGCGCGAAACCGCCGAACTTTGTGGCGGCTCCGCGTTCCAACTCGATGTCACTGATCGCGCTGCAGTGTTTGCCGTTGCCGAGCAGATTCCCGAATGCTTTGCGTTAGTAAACAACGCCGGTATCTGGAACTTCCCATCGATTCTTGATGTCACTGAACAGCAAATGCAGTCGGTCATTGAAGTCAACGTCAAAGGCATCGTGTGGTGCTGCCAAGCATTCGTTCCCAAGATGCGCGCCGGTGGTGGCGGAAGCATCGTGAACATGTCATCGGGTGCGGCATGGACCAACTCACCTGATATCGGCATTTATCCGGCAACAAAAGCTGCGGTTGAATCTCTCTCGAAAACGTTGGCGCTCGAACTTGGTGCCGACAACATTCGTTCGAATGCCATCGGGCCAGGTCTCATTGTGAGCGACGGAACCGCTGGCAATTTTCAAGGAGAGCGCGCGAATGAACGCGCGCAGGGCGTTCCCATGAAGCGTGTTGGCGCTCCGGCAGACATTGCCGACGTGGTGTCGTTCCTGTGCAGTAATGATTCTCGTTACGTGAGCGGGCAGGTCATCTACGTCGACGGTGCAATTACCGCCGGCGCAATGAAGCGCTGATGACCGACGACGCGCTTGGGCAATTGCTTGAGCGTCGTGTGGCGCGTGATCCATCTTCGGTAGTCACACAAGATGTTGTTGATGCGTGGACATCAGCGTTCGGAACTGATTGGCCAGAATGCGTCGGTGATGTTGTTCCATCGATCATGTACGTGACCTTTGCGCGACCACCGGTGCCGCCTGCCCCGGGGGAAGCAGCGCCCACTGGCGTCGTGTTGCACGATGACCTGAAGACGTTGCTTGAGCTTCCCGTTGCGATCGCGGTTGGGTACGAACTCAAGCTCAGTGGGGTCGTGCGTATTGGCGACCAACTGTTGTCGGAAGAACGCATAGCCGAACTCGGGCCTGAGCGTTCGACAAAATTTGGGCCGGGTCGCGATTGGGTGATTGAGGTCGCGTCGTCAACGACTGCCGGAAATCTTGTTGGTGTCGAGCGATTTCGAATGTTGGGGTACCGGCCCGGCGATTCGGGAGTCGCTCCACCGCGAACCCCACAGGAGCCAGCGATATTCGCGTGGACAGAAGACTTCACTGTGACCACCGAATCGATCCGGCGCGAAGCACAGGCGAATCATGTCTGGGCCAGCGCGCATCACCACACCGAAGCCGCTCAGAAGGCCGGTCTTTCCGACATCATTCTCGACACCTCGTCACAAGTGGCTCGACTAGCGGGGGCGGCGCAGCGTCATCGTCCCACCGACCGCATTGTCTCGATTGACCTCGCCATGAAGCGATCGATTTTGCCGGGCGCAACGGTCACGATGGGCGGCACTGACGCGGGACACACAACGACAGTGTCGGCCGTTGTCGATGGCCGCGAAACCAGTCGAGTAACCGTCACCTTCGCTGGCTGACGTAGCGTTTGGCCATGACGCCGCAACCGTTCACCATCACCATTCCCGACGAAGTCCTCGAGGACCTCAACCGCCGTCTCGACAACGCGCGCTGGCCCGACCAGGCGCCCGGGGAACCATGGTCTCTTGGTATTCCTGTGACCGAAGTGAAGGCAGCTGTCGACTATTGGCGCAGCCAGTACGACTGGCGTGCCCGTGAAGCTCGTATGAATGCGTGGCCCAACTTCATGACCACCGCCGCCGGCGAGCAGGTGCACTTCATCCACGCTCGCTCCAAGCATGCCGATGCCATGCCGATGGTGTTGACCCATGGTTGGCCAGGATCGTTCGTGGAGTTTCTCGATGTCATCGGTCCACTGACCGATCCCGAGGCCTATGGCGGCACTGCCGCCGATGCGTTTCACGTTGTGGTGCCTTCGATGCCCGGCTATGGATTTTCTGGCCCAACCGTTCAACCCGAATTCCATGTGAACCGCGTTGCTGATGCGATTGCTGAAGTGATGCAACAACTTGGTTACGACCGCTACGTCGCCCAAGGTGGCGATTGGGGAGCGATCGTCACTCGCCGGCTCGGCGAGGCCTATGGCGATCGCCTGCTGGGCATTCACCTCAACATGATCTTTGCGTTTCCAGGCGCGGATGACACCGACCCGATGGCCGGCGTCACCGATGCCGACAACGAACGTTTTGCTGTCGCTGGCGCGCGCATTGCCGATGGCACGGGCTACATGGCGATCCAAAGCACGAAGCCGCAAACACTTGCCTACGGGTTGACCGATTCGCCCACTGGTTTGGCGGCGTGGATCCTCGAAAAGTTCAACGCGTGGAGCGATCTCGACAACAGCAGCATTGCGGACACCTATTCATGGGACCGGGTGCTCGACAACATCATGGTCTACTGGGTCACGAACACGGTTGGCTCGGCGGCACGTCTCTATGCCGAATCACAGCGCGCTGATAATGGAGCTGCACAAGGATGGTCAGGACGCGTTGAGGTTCCCACGGGCCACGCGCAGTACCCCTTTGAACTGTTGCAAACGCCGCGAGCTTGGGCCGAGAAGAAATACAACATCGTTCACTGGACCGAACAAGAACGCGGCGGACATTTCGCTGCGTTTGAGCGTCCCGAAGCGTTTGTTAACGACCTTCGAATGTTCAAGAAATCGATCGCTAGCTGAAATTTTTAGACGGGTCGTCTAGCCCTGCGGTTTACGCGTTTGCTGATTTCCCCGCCTGCGTCGGATCAAAATATTCGCGCTGGCGATAAATCAATCCGTCGCGAAAACCGAACACTGCGATGTATCGGTTTACGTACGGAGCATTGTTAGGCAAATACGAACCTGCACCGGTGAACTCAACGATGAGTTCATCGGGGTCAAGGCATGGGTGCAGTTCGGTGATCGTGAGATCGAACTGAAATACCTTGAACGCGTTGATGAGGCGTTCGTGAACCGCGGCTCGGCCGCTTACGACGGAGGGCGGATCGGTGAAGGGAAAGTCGAGGACGATGTCCTCGGTGTAATTGATGATCTGAGCATCGGCATCGCCGGCACTCACAGCAGCAAATACTCGCAGAACGAGATCGAAATTCCTCTGGCGATGAGCATCAAGCTCGGTCATGGTTCCCCCCGGAACGCTGGATGTCTGTTCGGTGAACGAACAGATCAGTCGCGGATCTTGCCGGTGCGAGTGCGATCAGGCACAAGCCCAACAAGACGAGCACCCACAACACTGATGATGTCATCAGAGGGCGTGTTGTCGTTTTCAACAAGATCGACAAGCGCACGGTGCTCGTCGGGAGTGAGTGCAAGAAGTCGGCCTTGGTAACGAGCAGCGCTAACGCGGGTGAATACCCGTGGTGCACGCAACTTATTGGCTACCGCGTCGAGAACGTCTTCGTCGGCATCGCCGGGCGCATCGTTGAGAAGGTCGAGAAGTTCCCAGATCTGTCGGGGCGTAAGTACAACACCGAGCAGTTCTTCTTCTTCGGTCGTCGTTGTCATGGAGTGTGACTCTCCGGAAAGGTTGAGGCGAGTTGTCAGGACATGACGGAAGCAGAACGGCCCGTCGATCAGGAAGCCCGGTCGTCCACCGACGGCCCCCTTGAAGTATCCGACACGGTTCTTAGTTCGCCCGGGACCCTGTTTGCACATCGGAGTGGGAAATAGGTCCGAAACCTTCGAACCTTGGGTTTCCGGGACCTGTGCTGTTCGTAGCTCTCGGTGTCGGGAATGGGCCAGAAACGCCCCTGCTGGTCAGGCCTTCAGGCCGTTTCGGCGGATGCGGTGATGATGTGATCGAGCCACCACTGCGGCGCGTTGTCGACCAGGTGACCGATATGCGAATAGTCATGCCAGCGGCTGATTTTGCCGTCGCGAACTTCCATCACGGTGACGAACGGATGGTCGATGACCTCGCCGGTGTGGAACATCCAGCGTTCCATGTGTTCCCAAATCACCATGTTGCCCTGGGCAACGATGTGTTTGGGGAAGTGGAAGTAGCCCTGCAGCGGTTCGATGCCGATCTTGAGGCGACGAACAATGGCTGCGCCTCCGATGGCTCCCACTGGGTCCATGCCGACGTCGGTGTAGTGGCAATCGTCCGTGAAGAAGGTGGCCATGGCGTCCCAGTCGCGCTCGAAATGGGCGTACCAGTAGTTCTCGACGACCTCTTTATTGCGGGCTTCGGTGCTGTCCATGGGGTCCCCCTGAAAGACGAGATGAAGACCGCAGCGTAGGCCGAAGGCGTAGGGAGTCGGGCCGCCAAGGAGCGATTTCAAGAATCGCCCGAATCAGAACAGGAGTAGGTTCGCACTCGACGGACC
>CAIPQK010000140.1 GCA_903867185.1 uncultured Candidatus Nemicrothrix sp.
CAGCACGCGTTCATCAGCGAGAAGACCTACATCGATTCCGCACAGGTAAAACTGGGACTTGCAGAGACCAACCGCGGTCTCTGAGGTGAGTCGGCCGCGTGTCGTAGTAATCGGCGCGGGGATGGCCGGACTCACGGCTGCGCACCTCCTCACCGCAGTAGCTGATGTCATCGTTCTCGATAAAGGTCGAGGTGTTGGTGGCCGCCTAGCGACGCGACGTATCGGCGACGCGACACTTGATCACGGTGCGCAGTTCATAACGATACACAGTGCGGAGTTCGCAGCGACAGTGGGTCGTTGGGTGACTGACGGTGTCGTCGCTCCATGGTTCCGAGGTCGCATCGGACCAGAAGGTGTACTTGATCCCGATGGTCACACTCGGTTTCGTGGCTCAGTATCGATGAATGCCGTTGCCAAGAATCTCGCCGTCGGTCTTGATGTGCGCACTGCATCACAGGTTGCTGCGCTTACTCACGATGCAGAGTCCTGGAAAGTCACTCTTGTTGACGGCTCGGAACTAGTTGCTGATGTAGTGCTCGCTACTGCGCCAGTTCCTCAGACGATTGCGCTTTTGGAAAAGGGTGATGTCGTGCTGACTTCTAGCGATGCGGCTGCGTTGAATACGATTGCGTATGACCCATGTATTGCGTTGATGGCAGTTCTTGACGGACCCTCGGGGCTTACGGAACCGGGAGCAGTCGATCCGGTCGAGGGCCCAATCGATTGGATGGCCGACAATCAATTGAAGGGAATCTCGTCAGTGCCCGCGGTGACCATCCATGCGACGCCGGAGTTCAGTCGCGCACAGTGGGACGAGTCAGACGAAGCGATCACAGGAGCATTGCTTGCGGCAGCTCGTCTCGATGCCGCGGTGGTTGCAGGATCGGTTCAGATTCAGCGGTGGCTCTACGCCCGACCCTCAGTTGAACATCCGGAACGATTCCTTCGCCTTAGCGACACGCCCCTGTTTGTCTGCGCCGGTGATGCGTTTGGTGGCGCAAAGGTCGAAGGAGCAGCCCTTTCGGGTGCAGCGGCTGCTGCGGTGATTGGTTCAGTTCTTGGTCTGGAATGATGATCAGGCGGCGATGGCTTCGGAAACTCGGAAGACCAGATTCATGCAATGATGTTCCTAATCGGAAGAGCTCGGGGGAGCAGCAATGGGGAGCAACGACGTAACGCTGGACGCTGACGTGATCGTGGTTGGCGCGGGAATGTCTGGTCTCTACGCGCTGAAAGTGCTCCGCGAGCGTGGGTTCCGTGTGATCGTTCTTGAGCGTGCGGGCGGCGTTGGCGGCACGTGGTTCTGGAACCGCTATCCCGGAGCTCGGTGCGATATTCCAAGCCTTGAGTATTCGTTTGGTTTCGATCCGGAACTTGAACAGGAATGGGAATGGAGCGAACACTTCGCGGCGCAGCCCGAAATCGAGCGCTATCTCAATCACGTTGCCGATCGTTACAACCTACGCCCAGACATCCGCCTTGAAACCGGTGTTGCCGCAATGACGTTCGACGAAGCAACCGACACGTGGGTTGTCGATACCGAAACAGGCGAGCAGCTTCGTTCTCGTTTTTGTGTGATGGCAACTGGCGGATTGTCGGCGCCGCATCGTCCCGATTGGCCGGGCATCGATTCATTCGCCGGTGAAGTCGTGCAATCGAGCTTGTGGCCCGAAGAAGGTGTTGCACTCGAAGGCCGACGCGTTGGCATCGTGGGAAATGGTTCTTCAGGTGTGCAGACCATTCCAGAACTCGCAAAGGTTGCGAGCCACCTCACGGTCTTTCAGCGAACGGCAACATTTGCGTGGCCGTCGCAGAATCGACCGCTGACGCCCGAGCACCAGGCCGAGGTGAAGTCGCGCTATCGCGAAGTGCGTGCCCAGCAGTACGCCTCGCCACTCGCAACTGCACACACAACGGGTGCAACGATCTTCACGTTCGCTGATCCCGACAAATTCATTCTCAAAAGCACGCAAGAGGAGCGTGATGATGCACTTGAGGAGTATGGGTTTAGCGCGTCGCGCATCTGGGCCGATGCGGCAAAGGATCTTGACGCCAACGAAATGGCTGTCGAACTCTTCCGTGAAATGGTGCGTCGAAGTGTCAACGATCCAGAGGTAGCCGACTCGTTATGTCCAAAGGATTATCCGATCGGCTGCAAGCGACCCGTTCTCGACAATGGCTACTTCGAAACGTTCAATCGTGACAACGTCACGCTTGTTGATCTTCGGAAAGATGCGATCGTCGAAGTTGTTCCTGAAGGTATCCGCACTTCAACAGGCGTAAAAGAACTCGACGTTCTGATTTTTGCGACCGGATTCGACGCAGTCTCGGGTGCACTTACGCGCATCGACATGCGTGGCAAGAGCGGACGTTTGTTGCGCGATGACTGGGCCGATGGGCCGCGCACGTTTATGGGCTTCTCAGTTGCGGACTACCCGAACATGTTCATGATTATCGGGCCCGGCAGCGTCGGCGTCCTTGCGAACTATCCGCCGCATATTGAATTGCAGGTTGGTTGGATCGCTGATTTTCTCGGGTACCTGTCGGAACATGGCAACACGCATGCAGAGGTCGACGCTGACGCGCAGGATCAATGGTGTGCTGAAGTCGAAGCTGCAGCGGTGGGCACGATGTTCAATGCTCCCAACTGTCACTCCTGGTACAACGGCGGCAACATCGAAGGCAAGGCGCGCGTGATTCCGATCTACATGGGTGGCCTCGACCGCTTCATGGCACGAGCCCAAGAGCTCGCAGCAAGCGGCTACGAGGCCTATGCAATTCACTAGCTGCACGGCTCTCAGGCCCTGCGATCAGACACATCGCTCAGGGCCAAAGCCGATTTGTGGTGCGCGAGGGGGGACTTGAACCCCCACACCCTTGCGGGCACAGGAACCTGAATCCTGCGCGTCTGCCTATTCCGCCACTCGCGCGAGTGGACTGGTGACTCTACTTCCCATTGTTGGGGCTCACGAATCCAAAATCGGCGCCGGTATGCGGGATTTCGCCATTCCGCTCAGCGGCATTGGATGAACTGCCTGCGGCTCTAACCTATTTGCCGTGGGTCTCAAAGGGTTTGAACGTCGTCTCGAACATGCCGTGGAAGGCGTGTTCTCGCGAGTCTTCAAGAGTGGTGTGCGTCCCATCGAAATAGGTCGCAAACTCACCCGCGAGATGGATGACCATCGCACGGTCGATGTTCGAGGCCGCACCATTGCGCCTAATTCATTCACCATCGTCATTTCTCCCGACGATCACGATTCGTTCGTCGACATCGCCGATTCGTTGGCACGTGAACTGTGCGATGCGGCTCGTGAACATGCGCGCGACGAGGCCTACGGGTTTCTTGGCCCGGTCGAGATCGAACTTGTTGTCGACGACAATCAGCGCACCGGCACTTTTTCAATCGAATCACGATTCAGGGAAGGCCAAGGCGGGGCCGGAGCCGGTTCACTGGTTCTACCCAGTGGAGAGCGTTTTGTTCTGCATGAGCAAATGGTGAGCATCGGCCGCTTGCCTGAATGCGAAGTCACGCTTGTAGACCCGAACGTGAGCCGTCGTCACGCAGAAATACATCCGCGAGGCGTCGGATTTGTACTCGTCGATCTCGGATCCACGAATGGAAGCACTGTTAACGGCGTGCCGGTTCATGAACGTGAACTTCGTGACGGCGATGAACTCGGTTTCGGAAGTATCCGACTCACGTTTCAGGCGTCCTGACAATGGTCTCTGACCAACTACTTCTGGTCCTGAAACTGTGCCTTCTCGCGCTTCTCTATCTGTTCTTCTTCCGCGTAGTTCGCGCTGTGTGGGCGGAACTTCGTCCTGTTCCGCAGGTGCCCGCGGGCGGGGGGACAACTCCGGTTGCCGTTCCAGCGCGCAAACGCCGCAAAGACGCAAAAAACATCGCACAAACCCGTCAACTTCTCCTTCGTGAACCGGTGGAACTCGCAGGCAAGACCTGGCCATTAAGCGGAGAGGTTTCGATCGGCCGTGCCGCTGGTTGCCAAGTGACAATCGATGACACCTATGCATCGCAGATCCACGCACGCTTGTTCACTCGGGACAATCAATGGCAGATCGAAGATCTCGGTTCCACGAATGGAACATGGTTGAACCGACACAAGGTTTCGGGCCCGATGGTCATCAAGCCTGGCGATGTCGTGCAGATCGGTAACACCGTCATGGAGATGCAGTGACGCGTTTCGCTTGGGGTGCAGCCTCGGACACCGGTCGCGTTCGCCAGGCCAATGAGGACTCATTCCTTGTTGTCGATGGCCTCTTTGCTGTCGCCGATGGCATGGGCGGACATCAAGCAGGCGAAGTAGCGAGCCGCCTAGCCCTCGAAAGTCTTCAGTCAGGTTTTACCGCTGCGGGAACTGATGTTTTGGTGCGCGCGGTTGAAGACGCGAATCACAATTTGGTCGAGCGCTCAACTGCGAATCCAGAACTTGCCGGAATGGGTACGACCCTCGTCGCGATGGCACTTGTCGAAGCATCCGGTCGCGATGCAATCGGTGTTGTCAACGTTGGCGATTCTCGTCTCTATTTACTTTCCGACGGGAACCTTGCCCAGATAACTGAAGACCACAGCCTTGTGGCGACGATGGAGCGTCAGGGCCGCCTAACTGCGGCTGAAGCGGCGGTGCACCCCCAGCGAAATATTCTCACTCGTGCCCTTGGCATCGATGGAACCGTGCTTGTCGATTCATGGGAGATCCTCCCGGTCATCGGTGATCGGTATTTGATGTGTAGCGATGGCTTGTTCAATGAGGTTGACGAAAGTCGCATTGCCGCAACTCTTCGACGTCTCGCTGATCCCAACGAGGCCTGTCGAGAACTGATTCGACTCGCCAACGAAGGCGGCGGACGCGACAACATCACTTGCGTCATCGTTGATGTTGTCGACGACTCGGGTCGCGATCCAAAAGCTGATCCAGCGAATCGAGTGCGCAATTCCCATACCGGCGGGGACCTCACCGTCCCAGAATCACAAGATGCCGAACCGAAGGTACCTCGGGGTCCAGGTGCAATCCGCAGTTCTCTTACTTGGCGTGTCGGCGTATTTATTGCCGCATTCGTCTTTGTGATCCTCGCTGGGTTCGCGTTTATTTGGTGGACGGGTACGAAGACTTGGTATGTCGGTGTCGATGGCGACAAGGTCGCCATTTTCCATGGCAAGCCTGGCGGTGTGCTGTGGATACAACCAACCCTGGCTGAAGATTCTGATCTCTTAATCGCCAACGTTCCTCGTTCGGCTTCCTCCGACGTGCAGAACGGGGTCGAACAACCCTCGATTGATTCGGCTCGTGCGTATATCGACAATCTGATTGAACAGAACTCGAAGTCGTCGACAACCACGACTCTCGCAGCTTCGTCGGGTGCATCAACGTCGAGCACAACGACAACGACTGTGCGGTGAAGCGGTGACGCGCCGACGCAATACTGAACTTGGCCTGATGTTGATGACCGTCGTCATCGTTTGCGCCGCCTACGTGTTGGCGAGTCTCGGTTCTGATTCTCGCATCCCGGCGAACATCATTCCGTTTCTGATTGCCGTAATTGCGCTTTTTATGGGAGCGCACTTCGCCGTGCGTAAGTTGGCTCCAGGTGCCGATCCGATTCTTCTTCCAACAGTGACATTGCTGAATGGACTTGGCTACGTTGTCATTGCAGGCCTAAATGAAAAACTGGCTGCGGCGCAGGCGACGTGGACGGCGATCGCAATTGTTGGGTTTGTTTTCACGCTTTGGTGGGTGAAACGACCGCGCGATCTTGAGCGCTACCGGTACACATTCGCGCTCGTCGGTATTGGTCTTCTGCTGCTCCCGCTGGTTCCGGGTCTGGGTTACGACGCCGGATCTGGCAGCAAAATCTGGGTGAAACTTGGTCCGATCAACTTTCAACCAGGTGAGATCGCAAAGGTTGCCTTGGCCATCTTTTTTGCGGCGTACCTTGCTGATCAACGTGAGCTCATTGCAACGAGTCAATGGAAGATTGGACCTCTTCGCCTTCCGCATCCGAAGTACTTAGGGCCGGTGCTTATCGCGTGGGGCGTCACCCTGCTCGTGATGTTCTACCAAAAGGACCTTGGTTCTTCGCTGCTGTTCTTCGCGTTGTTCCTTGTGATGATCTGGGTAGCGACGCAACGCACATCGTTCCTCGTGATTGGTGGAGGACTCTTTGCTGCGGGGGCGGTCTTCGCATGGAGAACTCTCGATCATGTGAAAGTTCGCGTTGACATTTGGCTTGATCCGTGGAAGACCCCGAGTGGCAACGGATACCAAATCATCCAGGGAATGTTCGCCATGGCGTTTGGAGGTCTTACCGGAACAGGCCTCGGTCGTGGCGGTGACACCCGCATACCGGCGGCGGAGAATGACTTCATCTTTGCCGTTATCGCTGAGGAACTCGGACTGGTTGGCGGCGCATTAATCATCATTGCGTACTTGCTAGTGATCGGTTCTGGTTTGCGCATCGCCGCCGATACGGATCAGGTTTTCGACAAGCTGCTGGCAACGGGTTTCACATTGCTGCTTGGTTTGCAGGCATTCATCATCGTCGCTGGTGTGCTCCGGCTTCTTCCGCTCACTGGTGTTGCGCTTCCCTTCATTTCCTACGGCGGGTCGTCGTTAGTTATGAATTATGTGATCCTCGCGCTTTTGTTGCGCATTAGTGATCAAACCTCAAAGCGGGCAATGAACCGTGCAGCGGCGGAGGTGGCCGCATGAATCGCAACATCATGAAGCTTGGGGTCGTCCTTGTCGTTCTTTATGTCGCCCTGTTTGCGAAACTGAACTGGATCCAAGTCGTCGATAAAAACAGTCTCGATTCGAATCCGCTGAATACGGCTCAGGTTCGACGAGATTTCAATCGGCCGCGCGGGACAATCCTTACCGCTGACGGAACGGTCATTGCGCAGAGTGTTGCGAACCCAGACACGAACTCTGAGTTCAAACGAATGCGTGTGTATCCCGAGGGCGAACTCTTTGGTCAGACCACTGGTTATTTTTCGTTTCGGTACGGCTCATCAGGTCTTGAGCGGCAGTACAACGACGAACTCTCAGGTTCGACTTTCGATCAACAAGTTAAGAGTTTCGGTGACCTTTTCGTCGCTCGAGAAAACGTTGGCAACGTTTCTCTTTCGCTGCGAAAAGACATTCAGGAAACTGCGCGTACGCAACTCGGTAATCGTGAAGGTTCGGTTGTTGCTCTTGACCCACGCACGGGGGCAATTCTTGGATTCTGGAGTTGGCCTTCGTATGACCCCAACACGGTGAGCTCTCTCGATAAGACAGTTGCTGAAACGTCATGGAAATTTCTCAACGCGGCACCCGGTGTTCCTATGCGCGCGCACTTTTACCAAGATCGTTATTTCCCGGGTTCAACATTCAAAGTGGTCACGAGCGGTATTGGTCTTCAGACCGGGAAAGTCACCAATACCGAACCGGTGTACCCGTTCACGAATGGATACACGCCCGAAGGAACGAATAAGCCGATCATGAACTTCGGTGGTGAAACCTGCGGAGGGACCCTTCCCGAAATTCTCCGAGTGTCGTGTAACTCGTCATTTGCGCAAATGGGTGCAGAGACGATCGGCGCGGTTGACATGGTGGCTGGTGCTGGTTCCTTTGGATTCAATGCGACGGTTCCGATCGACATGCCTGAACCGGTGAAATCTGTGTTTCCCACCAATGTTGGAAACAATCAGGCCAAACTCGCTATGTCATCAATCGGCCAGAACGATGTGCAGGCGACGCCACTGGAAATAGCGATGGTCGCCGGAGCAATTGCAAATGGCGGCGTCATTATGAAGCCGCATCTCCTTTTCGAGGTTCGCAACGTCCAAGGCGATGTTGTCTCTTCCTATGCGCCATCAAAGTGGCTCACTCCGCTGTCGAGCTCATCGGCAGCGACACTTTTTGACGACATGGTTGGCGTCGTGAAGGGCGGAACGGCAACAGGGATGGCCATCCAGGGCTGCACTGTTGGCGGAAAGACTGGCACTGCCCAGCTCGGCACCGATCCGCCCAAGAGCCACACCTGGATCATGGGCTTTGCTGGGCCTCCCGGGAAACCACCCACGGTGGCGGTGGCAG
Organism: uncultured Candidatus Nemicrothrix sp.; assembly: GCA_903867185.1. Taxonomy (GTDB): domain Bacteria; phylum Actinomycetota; class Acidimicrobiia; order Acidimicrobiales; family Acidimicrobilacustridaceae; genus Acidimicrobilacustris. Next base: position 8,097 of record CAIPQK010000140.1, read on the forward strand.
TCGTCGTCCTCAATCAGTCGGGCGGAAGCGAGGCCACGGGTGGTCGAGTCGCTGCGCCGATTGCCAAAGCGGTGCTCCAGACCGCACTGGCTGCGCAGGGTGGCTGCTGACGGGCAGATTCCTCTGCTGAGTGCGATGTACGGCTGGCAAATCGGTCGTAGTCTTTGCGGCGATGAGTGACACTCCTGCGGGCCCCACAGTTTTCAACGATCGCTACGAACTGCACCGGAAGCTGGCGCGAGGCGGCATGGCCGATGTTTACCTCGCTCGAGACCTCCTGCTCGATCGACCCGTGGCGGTGAAAGTCCTTTTTACTGAGCATGCGCGCGACGCCTCATTCGTCGAGAGGTTCCGGCGCGAAGCGCAGGCTGCGGCCAATCTGAATCAACCGAACATCGTTGCGGTCTACGACTGGGGTCAGCAGTACGGCACCTATTTCATTGTTATGGAATATGTCGAAGGTCGACCGCTTTCGGAAATTATTCGTACCGAAGGCCCGCTTCATCCCAATCGCGCCGCCGAAATCACTGCCGATATTGCAGCGGCACTTGGCTTCGCACATCGCAACGGTGTTGTTCATCGCGATGTGAAGCCAGGAAATATTCTCATCACGCCAACTGGTCAAGTGAAGGTCGCCGATTTTGGTATTGCACAGGCGGCAACCACCGGCGATTCGGCTGTGAATCTCACTCAAGCTGGTTCAGTGATGGGCACAGCGACGTACTTCTCGCCCGAACAAGCACAGGGTCATGCAGTTGATCCGCGTTCAGATCTTTATTCACTCGGTTGTGTGCTTTACGAAATGCTTGCTGCGCGTCCGCCATTTTCAGGAGATTCACCCGTAGCGGTTGCCTATAAGCACGTGCAGGAACCGCCGGTTGCGCCCAGTCGCATCAATCCAAATATTCCTCCCGCGCTTGAAGCGATCGACCTCAAGTTGCTCGCCAAAGATCCAGGTCAGCGATACGCGTCTGCCGAGGATCTTCGTTCTGACCTTCGTCGTTTCCTTGAAGGTCAGCCAGTACTCGCTGCTGGTTTTATTGCCGGTGGTGCTGGCGCAGCGGCTGGCGTTGTCATCGGCGCTGGTCTTGCCGGTGCCGCACCAGCTGACGCAACCACAATGGTTCCGGCAGCTACTGGTGCTGGTGGTGTCGGCTTCGGAGGTCCGCCCACAACCTCGGGCGAGTATTCGCCGCCGCCGAAACAGAATCGCACGGGCCTTTATGTTGGGCTCACCATCGGTGCGCTTGTTCTGATCGGACTCATTTTGTTCTTTGTCGGGTCGAGCATGGGCAAGTCGGTTGTAAAGGTCCCTGTTCCCGATGTCACCAGCAAGAGCGTTACCGATGCCACAAATGCCTTAAGTGCTGAGGGTTTCAAGGTGTCAGTGAAGAACGTGGCCAACGACACGGTTCCTGCGAACCAGGTGTTTGAACAGTCACCAAAGGGCAATACCAGTGCTGGTAAAGGTTCGACTGTAGAGATCACGGTGAGTTCCGGAATCGGCGATGGCACGGTTCCCGATGTCGTGGGTCGAACCCAAGCTGCAGCGGAATCGTTATTGAAGACGAACAACTTCATTCCTGAAGTGAAGGAAGCTTCCAGCGACACGGTTGCTAAGGGAACGGTTATTTCTCAATCGCCGAGTGCGAATGGGAAGGCGACGAAGAATTCGGTCGTGACAATCACCGTGTCGACTGGTGCGGGCGATGTGTCCATTCCGAATGTCGTCGGACTCAGTGCGGCAACGGCATCGAACCAACTTGGTCAAGCTGGTTTCACGGTGACAACAACATCGCAGTCATCATCAACGACGCCTTCGGGAAGCGTGATCAGCACGAACCCGACCGCTGGGACAAAAGCGGCGAAGGGGTCTGCGGTCGCCATTGTTGTTTCGACTGGCCCGCCGGCATCGACGACGACAACAACGACGAGGCCAACAACCACAACGACGGCTTAATTCGGTCGCGGCCTTCCGGCTGCACCGCTTGGCTCGTGTAAGTGGCCTAGTGGCCGCAACGTTCGAGGAAGTTGCCAACGAGTTGATGACCACCCGCGGTCAGAATTGATTCTGGGTGGAACTGCACGCCTTCAACATCGAATTCACGATGTCGAAGTCCCATCACTAAACCGTCGTTCGTTTGCGCGGTGATCTCAAGACATTCAGGCACGCTGTCGCGCTCAACGACAAGTGAGTGATAGCGCGTGGCTTCGAACGGATCGGGAAGTCCGGCAAAGACGCCTTTGCCTTCATGTGAAATAAGAGATGTCTTTCCGTGCATGAGTTGCGGCGCTCGCACAACATCGCCGCCGTACACCTGACCGATGCATTGATGGCCAAGACAAACACCGAACACGGGAACGCGACCAGCGAAGGTAGTGATCACCTCGTTGGAGAGGCCGGCGTCTTCGGGACGGCCTGGGCCAGGACTGATGAGCACGCCATCGGGCGCGAGCTCTTCGATCTGCTCGATCGTGAGCGCGTCGCTGCGATGCACCAACGGGTCAGCGCCCAACTCGCCCAAATATTGGACCAGGTTGAAGACGAACGAGTCGTAGTTATCGAGGACAAGGATGCGTGCGGCCATCGCCGGAGCACCCTATCGGCCGGGGCCGGTCGCGCCTGACGAGTTTCCCGTCGGCCGCTACGCTCGGCATCTATGGCTACCGACAAGCGCCCTGCACCTTCTCGTCGCACCGGCGGCCGGGTTACCCCAAAGGGTGGCCCGACCAAGAAGTCGGCGGAATCTGCCCATGACGGGCCGGCAGCCTCGACCCGTTACACGCCCCGATCGGAAACACTTCACGCCCCAAGCCCGGCGTGGTTGCCTGTGGTCATGATCGCCCTGTTTCTGTTTGGGCTCTTCGTGATCTTCTTGCACTACGTCGATCTGTTCCTGCCCGGTGCAGCGAGCAATTGGTGGCTTCTCGGCGGATTGGGCTTCATCCTCGGTGGGATCATCGCCGCAACGCAGTACCGATAGTCATCAACGCGGAGGCCGCAGTGAGCCCCAACGCAGGGTGAATAGCCGGTGACCACTCCCAACGTTGTCCACAGACTGTGGAGAACGATTTAGAGATCGTCGATGGGCGTCATCATGACCATGTCATCCTGACAATGCCTTGGGGCTTCAGGATCTTGGTCGGGAGCAACGGTCATACGAACTTCGGTTCCGCAGATTTCGCAGCGGTAGGTGATCTTCACTTTTCGCAGTTCACCCACAGGGGGCGGTTCGGGGATGGGGCGGGCCATTCCTCCCAGCATCAATACGCCGATACGGAGGATGAGCCAAGCCACCAGGCCGGCCACGATGACCTTGAACGGTGCGTACCCAGCGAGAATCGCGACTACCCCGCCGGCGAGGGCCAAGAGGTCTATGACCGGGTGTTTGGGACGCCACCGTCCGTGTTCGTCGGTGGGTTCTGTGGTGGCCATGTGGGGAGGTTAGAGCCGTTCAATGATGGTGGCGTTCGCGAGACCGCCACCTTCGCACATGGTCTGTAGTCCGTATCGACCACCGGTGCGCTCGAGTTCGCACAACAAGGTGCCGAGAAGACGAGTGCCGGATGCGCCGAGCGGATGGCCAAGAGCGATAGCGCCACCGTTCACGTTGACCTTGCTCATATCGGCACCGAGTTCGCGTTGCCACGCAAGGACAACTGGAGCGAATGCTTCATTGATTTCGATGAGATCAATGTCGTCGAGTGACAAGCCGGATTTCTCAAGAATCTTTTTCGTCGCGGGAATTGGACCGGTGAGCATGATGCGCGGATCAACACCTGCGAGTGAGAAGGAATGAAAACGCGCTCGTGGGGTGAGGCCAAGTTTCGCAGCGGCGGCTTCACTCATGATGAGGGCCGCTGACGCACCATCGGTGATCTGCGACGAGTTGCCCGCGGTGATTACTCCGTCCGGAGTGAACGCGGGTTTCAGAGCGGCGAGTGATTCGGGAGTTGTGGTGTCTCTGATGCCTTCGTCAGTGCGCAACATTCCGTCGGTGGGAATGATCTCACCTGAGTCTTTGTCACGTCGCCGCGCTTCGACTGGGTGAATCTCTCGTTCGAAACGTCCCTCGTCGCGTGCACGCGCCGCGCGCTGTTGTGATTCAGCGGAAAACTCATCGAGTTCTTCTCTGCTGAGATTCCATTGTTCGGCAATGAGTTCGGCCGACAATCCCTGCGGGATAAGGCCACCTGCGTCTTTGTATCGTGCTTCGACTCGCGAGCCGAATGGGAAACCAACACCTTGACCAAATGACGCGCCCATGGGAACAAGACTCATGACTTCAACACCGGCAGCGATCACAATGTCGTGGACGCCAGCCATGACACCTTGCGCAGCAAATGCGGCTGCTTGTTGCGATGAACCGCATTGGCGATCGATGGTGGTTGCTGGAACAGTTTCGGGAAATCCCGCCGCTAATGCGGCGTTACGTCCGATATTCAATGACTGCGCGCCAACCTGAGAGACGCAACCCATAAGTACGTCTTCGATAAGTGCGGGGTCGAGATCGTTGCGGGCAACGAGGGTTGAAAGAACTTCTCCGGCAAGATCGGCAGGGTGCCAACCGGATAAGGATCCATTTCGCTTGCCGCCAGGGGTGCGAACGACGTCAACGATGACTGCATCAGGCACGGTGGTCTCCCGGGTCGTGGTGTCCCGGTCAGCGGACCGGGTGGTTACAGCGTGCCAGCGTCGCGCTGGGACTGCACAGGATTGTCATCTTCCCAGATCTTTTGGATTTCCTCGAACGTGCGGCCCTTGGTTTCGGGAACCCGCCTCCAGATCCAGATGTAGGCGAGGACAGAGAAAAATGCGAACAAATAGAACGTCGCAGAGTTACCGATCGAGTCAATAAGGGTGAGGAAGAACTGACTCACGAGCCAGGCCGAGCCCCAGTTGAAGGCAGTGGCGACAGCGACCGCACGACCGCGAACCCGGTTCGGGAAGATCTCGTTGATGACGGTCCACACCACTGGTCCGAGGGAGAAGGCGAATGACGCGATGAACACCACGAGTGCGACGAGTGTGATGAGGCCCGCGGTTGTTGGTCCGCCTGCGCCCGCACCACTTGTGTCGGCTTTGTCCATGAAATGGAACGTGACGCCAACCGTGGTGAGCGAGAGAGTCATGCCGACAAGTCCGGCTAACAACAGTGGCCTGCGGCCAAATCGATCGACGTACACAACCGCGATCAACGTGGCAAGGACGTTGACTGCGCCAATGGCCCAAGTCGTAGCAGCGGCTTGACCTTGCGGAGTTTCAAATCCGGCTTGAGCGAAAATCTTGTTCGCGTAATAAATGATGGCGTTGATGCCCGTGATCTGTTGGAACACGGCCAGGCCAATACCAACCATCAGTGGCTTGCGCAGTTTCTTCGAGAAAACTTCACCCCACGTCGCTGGGCTTTCGTCTTCTTCACGCGATGCTTCTTCGATCTCGTTGATTTCTGCTGTTGCATCAACATCGGGCCGAACTTTGCTGAGTGCCTTAATGGCGTCGTCTTTGCGGCCGACTTTCAAAAACCACCGGGGTGAATCCGGCATGGGCAGCATGACAAGGAATAACAACACGGCGGGCACGGCCGAAATGCCGAGCATGACTCGCCATGTGTCTTTGCTGATGAGCGCTTGGTTTACGAGGTAAGCAACGAAGATGCCCATGGTGATTGCGAGTTGGTAGATCGAAACAAACCGTCCACGCAGTCGAGTGGGAGCTTGTTCAGCCGCATAGAGCGGTGCGGCAACTGACGCGACGCCGACACCGAAACCAACAATGAGTCGCCCGATAACGAGGATTGTTGTTCCTGGAGCAAGCGATTCACACAACGCACCAATTACAAACAAAATTGCGGCGAGAAGAATGGTGAGTCGTCGACCGATCTTGTCAGCGAGACTTCCAGCGACGAGTGCGCCGACTAATGCGCCGAGTGTCACCCACGACGTGATGATCTGAATCATCGTGGTGCTGGCACCGAATGTTTTCTGAATGCCATCGAGAGCGCCGGCGATGACGCCTTGGTCGTAGCCAAAGAGAAGGCCCGAGAGCATGATGACGGCGCCAACAAGCAGCAGCCACTTGCCCATCTTTGGTTTCGCTTGCGTCGCGCCTACTGCGGTGCCATTCGTTTCGTCTGCCATGGTTCCCCCTCGATCAGTGACGTAACGCTAGGCGCAGTCGATAAGTCGATGACGGACTCTTCAGTGCTCTCTTAGCGGCTATTCCAGCGCAGAACTGCTGGAGTCTCTCGCTCCCAGCCCAAAAGACTGAGGGTCGCTGGGTCAAGGACAAATCGTTGTCCTTCAATAGGAGCAAGTTCACACCACCGGGCGGTTAGGACGCGGAGAATATGACCGTGAGCAAAGACGATTGCGTTGCCGCTTTGCGCGCGAACTCGCGCAATGACTCGATCGGCCCGGTCGGAAACCTGTTCAATGGTTTCGCCATTTGGACACGGTCCATTCCAGATGGTCCACCCAGGTTCTGTTTCGCGAATTTTGGCGGTCGTGAGACCTTCGTAGTCGCCGTAGTCCCACTCGTAGAGGTCATCTTCGAGAACTGCCTGTTCGCGTAATCCGGCGAGTTCGCAGGTTCGCTGCGCACGCTCTAGAGGACTACATAAAACGAGTGAGAAGTCGATGTCCGAGAGAAGTTTGCCAGTCGCGCGAGCTTGGAGTTCGCCTTCAGGGAGGAGCGGAATATTGGTGCGTCCTGTGTGTTGACCGCTCACGCTCCATTCCGTTGCGCCGTGGCGAACGATAGAGAGCAATGGATGGTTCACCGTTGCGCTCACGGGTGGGAATGGATCAGTGGTTCGCTGGGCCATCCGCCATGCCCACGTGTGAGTGTCTGCGCCACTTTTGGTCCCCACGAACCCTGCGCGTACTTCTCAACCGGTGGGAAATCGGTGAGGATGCGTTCGACAATTCGCCACGATTCAAGAACAGAGTCTTCGCGTGCGAACAGCGTGGGGTCGCCTTTCATCGCTTCTTCGATCAGAAGTTCGTACGGTTCCGGCCCAGTGTCGCGTCGTTCGTCGGGGGGAGGAGCAAGCGTTATTGCTTCGGGCATCATCGTTTCGCCCGGTTCTTTGTGGAGCCAAGTAATGGCCGCGAAGTTTTCGGGCTTTGCTTCGATACGAATTGAATTGTTGGGAACGTGATCGTGGTCATCAATCCACAATGGCCGCGGCGGGCTTTTGAACTCGATCGTCATCTCGGTGACAGTTTCGGCGAGTGCTTTGCCAGCGCGCAGATAGAACGGAACGCCGCTCCAGCGTGGTGAATCGATATCGAGCCGGAATGCCGCAAAGGTCTCAGTATCGGAATTGGGTTTCACCCCGACGACATCGAGATAGCCGTCGTACTGGCCGCGCACAAAGTTCTTCGGCTCAACGACTCGACAGGCTTCGAGAACCTTTCCCTTTTCATCGCGAAGAGATTTCGAGTGCTCGTTGACTGGTTGCTCCATTGCGAGCAAGGCAACCATCTGCAGTAAATGGTTCTGCATGACATCTCGCATGGCGCCAACGGAGTCGTAGAACGAACCGCGGTCTTCCACACCGAAAGCTTCGGCCATCGTGATCTTCACAGATGACACGACATTGCGGTTCCAGAGTGGTTCAACGATTGCATTTGCGAAACGAGTTACGAGAAGACTTCGGAGTGCCTCTTTTCCGACGAAGTGATCAATACGGAAGATTGCCGACTCTGAGAAGTATTCGTGGAGCGTGGCGTTGAGGGCGACTGCGGAGTTGTAGTCGCGTCCGAATGGTTTTTCGATAATCAGACGAGCGCCTTCGGCAAGGCCGCAATTGGCGATTCCGGTGGCAACGGTGGCGAAGAGCGACGGCGGAACAGCGAGGTGGAAGATCGGATGCTTGGCGCCCCCCGCTTGACGAGCGAGTTCAGTAAAGGTTGCAGGGTCGCCGTAATCGCCAGTGACGTAGGACATCTTTGAAGCGAGACGGTCGAACGCCGCCTGGTCCCATTCCTCGCCGGCCTCAGCAATGGCATCGCGGCAGTGGCTGCGAAGATCGTCGTCGGTCCAGGCCTCAAGGGCGACCCCAATGACGGGAATCCCGAGCCGACCTCGACATTCGAGGCGGTAAATCGCAGGGAAGAGCTTCTTCTTGGCGAGATCTCCGGAGGCACCGAACATGACAAGGAGGTCTGAGGTGGGTGCATCGGTCGACGATTGCAGCGGCATGGGGTCTCCCTAACGAAGCCGTGGGCGAGGCTCAAACTACTCAGTACCGGCTGAGGATGGCGGTGGCGCTGAGGTGGGGTGTGGCTGAAGTCATAGTCACGCGGGAATGGGGCCCAAACTTTATGACGTGGATGTGAACAGAAGTGAGTTCTTCTTTCGGTTCGCGTGGCGCAGTCATAGGATCGACAACCGTGTCCACCGGGACACCTGGAGGTGGTGCGAAGTGCACGTCGTCGTTGTTGGATGCGGCCGAGTTGGGTCTGGTCTTGCCGCCACATTGGTTGAGCAAGGTCACACGGTTTCGGTGATCGATCGAAAGGCAACGGCGTTCCGCCGACTGCCCGAGAATTTCAGCGGAGACACCATCGTTGGTGTTGGTTTCGATCGCACACGTCTTCGTGCTGCTGGTATCGAACGAGCCGATGCGCTTGCCGCTGTAACGAACGGCGACAACTCCAACATCCTCATCGCCCGCACTGCGCGTGAGTTCTTCCACGTCGATCGCGTTGTCGCTCGCATTTACGATCAGCGCCGCGCCGCAATTTACGAACGTCTTGGTATCTCAACGGTTGCCACTGTGCAGTGGGCGATCGAACGAGTACTTCGTCGCATCCAGCCCGACACTGACGGGGTCGAGTGGGTTGACCCCAGCGCTCGAGTCTGTCTTGTAGAACGCGTCGTTCCCATTTCTTGGGCGGGTCGTCCGCTCGTTGATCTTGAAGCCGAAGGTCGCTCGCGTGTTGTGGCCCTCACCCGGCTGGGTGTTGCGCAACTCATCAGTCCTGCGCTTCTCGCTCAAGAGGGCGACATCGTCTGGGTTGCCGTTGATGGAGATCACATTGGGGAGTTCGATCGACATCTTGCGTCGGCACCGAGTCAAGGAGGACATCACTGATGCGCGTTGTCATTGCAGGTGGCGGAAACGTGGGCACGTACATTGCCACCGAACTCCAACAGGCCGGCCACGAAGTTCTCATTGTCGAGGTCGATCCCGCTCGTGTTGCACAGGCTCAGGCCGATGGCGAACCGGCAGGCGTGAAGTGGCTTGTCGTTGACGGTTGTGAGGTTTCTGAATTCGCAAAGGCCGAACCTGATCGCGCCGATGTTGTTGTTGCTGTGACTGGCGACGATGAAGACAACCTCGTGATCTCGCTTCTTGCGAAGCAGGAATTCAGCGTGCCGCGTGTTGTAGCTCGCGTAAATAACCCAGCAAATGAGTGGATGTTCAACGCGAGTTGGGGTGTCGACGTTTCAGTCTCAACCCCACACATGCTCACTGCACTTGTCGAAGAGGCAGTCACCGTTGGTTCGCTCATTCGCATCATGAGCTTCGAGAACGATTCGGCGCGGCTTTCAGAGATTCGACTCGCTGATAGTTCACCGGCAAATGGCGTAACGATCGACAATCTCGGTCTGCCGCGCGAAGCCACAATCGTGGCCATTGTTCGTGACAGCAAGGTCGTCTTCCCTCATGGCCATGTCACGCTGGGTGCGGGCGACGAGGTCATGGTTCTGGCGATGGCGGAATGTGAAGACGCAGTTCGCAAGGTTCTCGTCGGCTAAATCGGTGTGGTGCATGGTCAGTTCGTCCTGACCATGCGACTGCCGCCTTTTGCGGCAATACTGTTGATCCAGTGAGGGGAGTATCCCATCACAGCGGTGTCGTCATCACGGCGCAAAGGCTCTCGGGCCCGAGCTCCCGGTGCCGCTGGTTCGTCTGAGTCCGAAACGGCTCAGGTGAGCGGGAGAGACCTCCGGTCGGTGAACCATTCTCGGTTCCCCAATCGTCCATGTGACATGACCGGAGTTTCTTGATGACCCTCGAATCGATGCAACCGCAGCCCAGCGACTGGAGCGCTCTTTCAAGCGATCAGGTTGCTGCGCGGCTTGCAGTTGATTGTGGAGTTGGGTTGTCCGCCGCAGCCGTGGCCGAGCGACAGGGTTTGGTTGGTTTGAACCGTTTGGCCGAACCGCCTAGGCGTTCGAGGTTGCGGTTGTTTCTCGATCAGTTCCGCACGGGGATCGTCTACGTGCTCGCGGGTGCAGGTCTGATCGCCGGAGTACTCGGCGACATTAAGGATCTCATCATCATCTTTGTTGTGCTTTTCGTGAATGCCATTCTTGGCTACGCACAAGAAGCGAAGGCATCGAACGCATTAGCCGCTTTAGAAAAAATGCTCATCACTCGCGTGCGGGTGCGCCGGAATGGAATCACCGACGAAGTCGCGATGGACCAGCTCGTTCCTGGCGACCTCGTTCTTCTTGAAGCCGGCGATCGAGTCCCAGCCGATGGTCGCCTGATGTTGGCGGCAAACCTTTCGGTTGACGAATCTTCGCTGACCGGCGAATCGGTGCCGGTCGAAAAGCGCGCTGATGCAGTGACGGCCCTTGACGGACCGATTGGCGATCGCATCGGCATGGTGTTCATGAATACCACCGTCAGTCGTGGTCGCGCCGAGGTCCTGGTCACGAGCACGGGCATGACCACCGAGATGGGCAAGGTTGCCGAGATGTTGGTGTCGGCGAAGCCTTCTAAAACGCCACTCGAACGACAACTCGATGTGCTCAGCAAAACTCTTGCCGTCATAGCGGGCGTGGCGGCCACTGTGGTGTTCATCGTGCAACTCATGGTGGGCGAGACGTTCACTACAGCGATTCTCGGAGCCGTTGCGCTTGCTGTTGCTGCAATTCCCGAAGGACTCCCTGCAGTTGTCACCGTGACTCTCGCGATCGGCATCTCGAAGATGGCGAAGCAAAACGCCATCGTGAAGCGGTTGCACTCGGTGGAAACCCTTGGGTCAACTTCGGTGATTTGTTCCGACAAGACCGGAACGCTCACTCTGAATCAGATGACGGCGCACGAAGCGGTTCATGGTGGCCATGTGTGGTTGGTGAGCGGGGGCGGCTACGGCGTTGCCGGATCCATAACTTCGGCTGGCGGTCACGTTGTTAGCGCCGATGTCGCCGCCGTGGCTCTGCTTCCGGCAGTGTTGTGTTCCGACGCGGTGCTTGTCTCCAACGCCGAAGAGGGGCCTGCCATTATCGGCGACCCGACCGAAGCAGCCCTTGTTGTGCTTGGTGCGAAGGCGGGGCTCGACGCGGTGGTGGAACGCGCTCGTCGGCCTCGGCTCGGAGAAGTGCCGTTTGATTCGGCGACGAAGTACATGGCGACCTTTCATCGGCTCGATCCAGAAGACCCGCAGAGCGATGTCCTGCTTTGCGTCAAAGGTGCGCCCGATGTCGTACTTGGTTTGTCGTCAACATTTGCCGGGCAGGACGGGACCGAACTGCCGCTGAGTGAGTCTGAGCGGGGCTTCCGTGGCGCCGAAAACGATCGTCTGGCATCGCAAGGGATGCGAGTGTTGGCAGTGGCGACGCGTCGCCTCTCGGCTGCAGAGGTCGTCGATGCCGAGGGCGTCGTTGTTCATCCTGATACGTGGGTGAACGAACTTCGCCTCGAACTTCTTGTTGGGATTGTCGACCCCGCACGAACCGAAGTTCGCGATGCGATTGCGCTGTGTCACCGCGCCGGGATCGACGTGAAGATGATCACCGGCGATCATGCTGTCACGGCCGGCGCAATTGCGGCCCAACTTGGCATTCAGGGCGAAGTCGTGACCGGCGATGACCTCGATGCAATGTCCGACGAAGAACTCGCTGCACGCATTGGCAGTATCGCCGTATGCGCTCGCGTGTCACCGGAGCACAAAGTTCGAGTTGTCGAAGCACTCCGTTCGAACGGCGAAATTGTTGCCATGACTGGCGACGGCGTGAACGATGCCGCAGCCCTCCGTCGTGCCGATATCGGCGTGGCCATGGGGATCACTGGCACCGAAGTCACCAAAGAAGCCGGTGACATGGTTCTGGCCGATGACAACTTCGCGACCATTGTCGACGCCGTTCGCGGTGGTCGCGCTGTCTACGACAATATTTTGAAGTTCGTTCGCTTTCAGGTTGCTACTGCCATTGGTGCAATCTCGACGATTCTGGGCGCATCGATTCTTGGTCAGCACGTACCGTTCACCCCGTTGCAGGTGTTGTGGGTAAACCTGATTGCCGATGGACCAACGGCGATCTCGCTCGGCGTCGATGCTCCGGCTCCGGGGTTAATGCACAGAACCCCCGTGCCTTCAGATTCGCCAATCTTGAGTCGCAAGCGAATAACGCAGGTGGCACTGCAGGGCATTGTCACGGCGATCGGCGTCTTGGCCGTGTATGTCTATGCGATTCAGAATTACCAGCCCGGATTAGCTGACGGGCAGGCTCCGGTCCTCGCCATGACGATGGCATTTACCGCATTCGTTTTTGCACAACTCGTCAATGTCTTTAACGCTCGATCCGAAACGGCCACGGTGTTTTCGAAGTACACCTTCTCGAACTGGAAACTTTGGGCATCAGTGGTCTTCGTTTTCGTCATGCAGATTCTCCTAACGGTTGTCGAGCCGCTGCGAAATCTCTTCGACGTCTCCTCGCTGACTGCAGCGCAATGGGGCGTTTGTTCGCTTCCGTCGCTCGCGCTTCTGGTAGCGGTTGAATCATGGAAGTTCAATGCACGTCGTCGGGCGCCGAGCGGGCCGAATTTGAGCGACGACGAATGACCAATCCGCCGCATAACGGCCCCCGAGAACGGTTTGAGCAGTTCGAAGCTGCCGCGATTGAGGCCGAGTTTGAAACCGGTCGCCACGAAGAGTCAGTCGCCGAAGCGAAGCGGCACATTCTTATTCGTATCGGACGTATGACTCTCGGTGTTGTTGTTCTTTTAGCTGGGCTTCTGATGCTTCCGTTGCCAGGACCAGGCCTTGTCACGATTGCTGCAGGCCTCGCGCTTTTGGCTTCCGACGTTCCCTACGCGCGCAAACTTCTTGAGCGTGTGCGTAAACGTCTTCCTTCCGATACGGAAGGAAACGTGTCACGGCCAGTAGTCATCGGCGGCCTCGTGATCAGTGTGATCACGGTCAGTTTCAGTTTGTGGTGGACGTTTTTCCGCTAACGAACGCGCAAGAATGGTTCAGGGAACGATGCTGGCCCACGCGTCGAGGAGTAGATCGTCGCCCGCGGTGTCGAGCCCGTTGGCGAGGATCGGACCGCGGTTCCATGCCCATGCATACAAACCCGATGCTGGTCCGCGCACGGCCAGGTCGCCCTTGGCGTGCTCGCGAATCGTTGTGGGTTGTCCATTGACGAATGTCGTGAGCCATTCGCCCGGTGCGTCGGTGCAGTGAAGGTGAAAGCTCGATGAGAGTTCGGGATTCTTAACCGCCGACAAAATCGGCATAAGCACAGTGAGTAATTCATCGATTCCGTCGACGGCCGAGGTGTCGTCAAACGCGTCGATTACTACACCAGCGGCATTCTGGGCGTCCCAGCGGTGGATTTCGATTTCGTGAGCCATGCGTCGCATCCAAAACGAGTTGACGAAGTTCTCGCCGCTGAAATTCCAAGACGGTCCGTCGGGATCGCACGCGGCGAGCGTCTCGCAAATGTTGGCAAGGATCTCGTCGAAGGCGTCGAAAAGCGCTTCATCGCGCGGGAGGCTTCCAAAGCGATCATCGGCAGGCGCGCTGAGCAGGCCATCGGCGACGCAGACCGTGGTGCGCTGCAGCACTTTGCCTGTGTGGCCCAAAAGTCGCCCGATGGTCCAGCCGGGGCAATGCTCCACTGGAGCATCGAGTCCGGCTTGTCGACCAGCGGCGGACAGTCGAGAGCCTTCGGTGCGGAGAGTGGCGATGTGATCCATTGCGTTGTTCTACACGGTGTGGGGTCATCGGCCCCTTCTTCTCCTAGCCGGGCCGTAGCGAATCTTGCCGATACCGGTACCGTCACAGTTATGACCACCGCGGGCGAACCCACGAGCGAGCACCCTCGCAGCCAGTTGTGCCCACACGCCATTAAGCGGCCAGTAATGACACAGGTGTGGCGCGATGTCACGTTTGCTCATTGGTCGGTTCCCACCGAGGTAGTCGAAGCGCTACTTCCCCCCGGGCTCAGGGTCGATACGCACAACGGACAAGCGTGGGTTTCTCTGGTTGGTTTTGAAATGGATGCGTTACGACTTCGTGGGCTCCCAGCGATTCCGACAACACATCAGTTCCTCGAATTCAACGTGCGCACTTACGTGATTGGTCCCGAAGGACCTGGTGTGTGGTTTTGCTCGCTTGATGTCGCCCACTGGCTTCCGGCGATTGTCGCGCGAACGGGTTTTGCGCTTCCCTATGACAAAGGTGACGTCAAAGTAAGTCACGAACGATCGCGCATCGTTTGGACGGTCGATCGAATTTGGCCGGAGCGAGCGCAGGGGAGCCTTGCTGTCTCTGTTGATGATGCCGACGTTGCTCCGATCGTCGACGATGCGCTTGCAACATTTCTGACATCTCGGTGGCGGTTCTATGCAAAGACACGTGGCGGACGTTTAGTCACTGCCCCCGTTGAGCACGAACCATGGCCGCTTACGTCGGTTCGATTCATCGGTGCTGATACCGGACTCGCTTCAAGCGCCGGATTCGCCCTCGACGGCGATCCGATTGTTCATCACTCATCTGCCGTCCACGTTCGTGTCGGACTTCCGAAGCTGCTTCCTCGACAACGCCTTCGGGAAGATCTCACCGTGTGGTTCGACGATGACTGCGGTGTGTGTTCGATGTCAGTGCGTTGGTTGCTCGGCCGAACCGATGCATCAGTGACCTACCGGCCGAATCGTGAACTCGATGACCAAGACCTCCTCGCTACCTCGGCCGACGCCATCGTCGTGACGTCCGACGCACGATCGTGGACGGCCGTTGACGCTGTGGCCGCCGTCCTCGACCGCGCCGGCTGGTGGGGGCGAGCAATGGCATTTGGGCTACGCCTCCCAGGCGTGCATGCCTTGGCTGGCCTGGTGTACCGCTGGGTCGCGGGGCACCGGGGGCAGATTTCCGCTCGGCTGGGTTTGGCAACGGGTTGCGAGCTCCCCAGAAGTACCTCTTGACAAAGTAACTTTTAGCAAAGCAATATGTCGAGGTCCGCACCCCGCCCACAAGGGCTCGCAGGAGGAACACCATGACCCCGACGCAAAAGGCCAACGCCAACGCCGAGCTCACTCCGGCCGAGAACGATCTGCCCAACATGATTTCGGTCGATGACCACGTCATGGAGCCGAAGGAGTTGTGGCAACAGCAACTTCCGGCTTCGCTTCGTGAACGGGGTCCGCGCACCGTTCGCGAGAAGGTCAAGCTTTCGTTCAAGGGCGGTCACTACGGCTATGAGCGCAACGTCGAAGATGGAACCTGGTGCGATGTGTGGTTGTTCGATGATCTCGTCATGCCCACGGGTCTGCTGCATGCGCCCGCAGGTGTGCCGCGTGACGAGCAACGCAACATTCCTGCTGTCTACGAAGACTTTCGCGATGGCACGTGGGATCAAACAGCGCGACTTGCCGACATGGATCTCAATCACGTCGATGCAGCTATCAACTATCCCAACATCTTTCCAAGATTCGCTGGTCAAGGGTTCCTCGATCGTGCCGATAAAGAACTCGCGCTCACGTGTCTGCGCATCTACAACGATTGGATGATCGATGACTGGTGCGCCGGCGCTGGCAAAGGTCGATTGATTCCACTGACGCTTGTTCCACTTTGGGATCCCGAACTTGCCGCCGAAGAAGTTCGTCGTTGCGCGGCAAAGGGCAGCTTCGCAATCGCGTTCAGCGAAAATGTCGCCAAACTCGGTCAGCCTTCGCTTTACACGGGTAAGTGGGATGTTCTTTGGGACGTATGTCAGGAAACAGATACCAGCGTTTCGATGCACATCGGGTCGTCGTCATCAATGCCGACAACTTCTGATGATGCGCCACTTGCAACATCAATGTCGATGTACGCGCAAAATGCACAAGGATCATTATGCGATTGGGTGTTCTCGGGTTCGCTCGAACGATTCCCCGACATCACGATTGCTTACGCCGAGAGCCAGGTCGGTTGGATGCCGTTCCAACTCGAACGAATGGATGCCGTGTGGCGCGACGGTCGAGCAGATGTCGATCATGTCAAGACACTGCCGAGTGAACAGGTGAAGGGTCGCGTGTACGGCTGCGTGTTCGATGATCTCCACGGACTCATCAACCGCGACGCAATCGGGACCGATCACATCTTGTGGGAGACCGACTATCCACATTCCGATGGCACATTCCCGCATTCGCGCAAAGTCGCGCATGAGCTGTTCACCGCTGCCGGGATGAACGCCGAAGAGTGTCGAATGGTTCTGCGTTCGAATGCGGTGAAGGCCTACGGCCTCGATCGTTTCGGTGTGAAGCCGTAGTGGCCGAGGAACTCGGGGGAACCGACGGTTTGCTCGGACACGTCGTCCGTTTGAATGTGGCGGTCGATCGCGTTCTGGGCGAAATTACCGGTGCGTCATCAATTTCGGTCGCCGACTATCTGGTGCTCGGCGTGGTCCGACGTTCGCCTGATCAGCGCTCCGCCCCGACCGCCATTTGCGAAGTGCTCGGACGAACCACCGGCGGTATGTCACTAACCCTCGATCGGCTCGAGGGGGCAGGGTTGATCCGACGGCTTCCAGATCCGGGCGATCGACGCCGCGTTGTTGTCGAAGCGACCGAGGCTGGTATCGATCTAGCGAAGCGAGTGAATGGCGATCTTCATGCCTGGGAAGAGTCGCTCGGTCTCAGCGACACAGAACGGGCCGACCTCGCCCGAGCCCTCGGAAGGCTGACTGCGTCGATCGATGCTGCTCCTGATCCGATAGGTGTGCCGCTTCCCTGAACGGCATTCGGGTCTATGGAGCTGGCCCTGCTAGAAAAACAGGGCTCTCGCTCGGGCCACGGTCCATGCTGGCGAGGAACCTCATCACCTAGTTGGGTGATGATCCGATCGACTACGAAGGAACGCTTTCAATGGGCATGCTCGACGGCAAGATCGCCATCGTCACTGGCTCGGGACACGGCATCGGCCGTGGTCACGCCATGGAACTGGCCAAGCACGGCGCCAAGGTTGTTGTGAACGACCTCGGCGGCAGTGTTTCTGGTGAAGGTGCAGGCAAGGCTGCAGACGAAACCGTCGCTCTCATTGAAGAGCGCGGCGGAGTTGCTGTCTCGAACTACGGCAATGTCACCGATCACGAGGCGTGCGGCGAAATGGTTCAGCAGGCCATCGACGCCTTCGGTGGCCTCGACATCGTTGTGAACAACGCCGGCATCGTTCGCGACGCTGCCATTTGGAACATGCCGGTTGAAGACTGGGACGCCGTCATGGCGGTGCATGTTCGTGGCACTTGGTCAACCTCGCATTTCGCAGCGAAGTACTTCCGTGACCAGTCAAAGGCAGGCACGCCGCGGGCCGGCCGCATCATCAACACCACATCGGGCGCTGGTCTTGGCGGCAACTTCGGGCAGACAAATTACGCCACGGCAAAAATGGCGATTGCGGGACTTACGCTTACGCTTGCACTTGAACTCGGCGGAATCGGAACCACTGTGAACTGCATTGGTCCGGCCGGACTTACTCGCATCACTGCGACCATGCCTGGCGCGGGCGAAGCATTTGAACCCGATGCAATTGCTGACGATGATTTTCATCCGATGGATCCCGGCAACTCGTCACCGCTTGTTGCATGGCTCGCGAGTGATCAAGCTGCTTACGTCAATGGTCAGGTCATTCGTTCGCTTTACGACAAGATCATCTGGATGCAGGGTTGGCGCGAAAAGGTCACGATCGACAACAACAACAAGAAGTGGGACGCCACCAAACTCGGCGGGCGCTTTGCTTCTGAGGTTTTCCAGATCGCCCCGACAGGCATCAATTTCTTGCAGGCATAGCTTGGTCCGTTATACGGCCTTACACGAGGGACGGACACTGTTCCGTCCCTCGTTCGCGTTGTGGTGTATCCATTTCTGAATCTTTTCTGAATCTTTTTCGCTTTGCTGTTAACGTGTGATCTCGCGGTACAAGTCGGGGGATAAAATGGGTACGAATGGTCAGTAAAGCGAAAGTCGTTAAACCAAAGCGTTACAGCCGAGCGGAAGCCACCCGTATGTTTCTTGATGCGGCCAGTAAGGCGATGGAAAAGACGCCGCTTCCTGACATCGTGATGCAGGACCTTGCCGACAAGATCGGCCTCAATCACGGTTACATCCACCGTTATTTCGGCACCCGCCTCGATTTGTTCGCGGCACTTGCCGATGACCTCTCGCAAAAGATTGTTGAAGTTGTTACTGCCGAACAGCAGCGACGCAAGGATGCCAATGAACCCGCAGCGAATCTCGATAATTCGCTGGTTGAAATCGCACGGCCCTATTTCTCTAAGCGTGGGGCGATTGTGCAGTACCTCATTATTTGTGGCATTCCAAAGAAACGTTTCGCCGAGTCGACGCGTCTTCAAATTCAACTTGCGGTCGATAACCTCATGAGCCTCGGAGCCAATGAGCGAATGGCAACTGCACAGGCAATCAAACTCACAGCATTGATTTGGGCAAACGGCTCATATGCCGAAGCTCTTGGAGTGTCTGCCGCTGAGATTGCCGACGTTGAGGCGTTGGCTTTTGCAGAACTTCGTCTTGCTGCAAAGACATCGAAAGAACTCGACTGGAAGTAGTCCTTCGCTGTTTTACAACAGCGAGAACGGATCGAGATCTCGGATCGCGGCGCAGCTGCGTGTGATCATCGCAGCAAACATCGCGTCGGAATCTGCGCTTGGTTCAGCGGTTGCGTAGACGGAACCGAGGATGGTGATGAGCGGACCTTGCGCTACGCCGAGGCGGTAATCCTCGAAACATTGTTCGAACGTCATTCCGGTGACGCCATAGCTAACGAGAGTGTCGTAGTAGGCCGAGACAAGTTCTCGTTCGTGAGCACGACGGGTGGCGGGTTCCAAACTTGTTGCCAAGAAGTAACCAATGTCTCGTCCGGCGAGGCCGAGGCCGAGCGTTTGCCAGTCGAGTGTGGTGACATCCGAACCATCGGGCATAAACATCAAGTTGTCTGGCCGGTAGTCGCCGTGAATGAGAGTAAATCGATCGAGGCGCGCGGTAATCCACTCGACCAACCTGGGCGGCACGGTTGCGATCGTTGCTTCGTCTTCAGGCGTAAGGAACGAAGCGAAATGTTCGACAAAGATCGGAATGGCTCCGGCCAAGATTTGCGAGTGAAAGTCGGCACCCTCTGGAGTCGGTAAGGCGATGCCGTCGAGTTCAAGAAGTGCCTGGTCTGCCCAACGCGGGGCATGGAGGCCAGCCAGATTACGAACAGCGATGAGTGCTTCCTCGATGCTTACGCCATTGGCTTGCACCCCAGGGATGGCGGGTGCCAGATCATCGAGGAGAAGAACGAACGACGTGTTGTCTTCGGTGATGGTGGCGTACCAACACTTTGGTGACTTCACCGAGACGGTGGATTGAATGGCCGTATAGAAGAGGAACTCGTTTCGATAGCCATCGGCGATGAGCGTTCGGGTCGCCGGATCGCCGCCGGCCATCTTGGCTACGAGTGTTCGGGGGAGCGGGCAGCTCGGATCGACCCAGTCGATTGTGAGCCGCCACGATTGGCCCATTTGCCCGGTCCCCACCTTCAGGGCGGTAACGCTGCTTGCCTGTGCGCCAAGGGCTCCAGCAAGCCACGCGAGGTCGATCTCAGCAACCTCGTCGGTGGGCGGGGCAGCGGGATTGTTCGTGGGCACGGTCACGGCTCACCTCGGGTGTGAGAGTGGGTTGAGGTTGGCTACCGTAGGCGAATCGCCCCGGGGGAATCGGGGCTGACCTGACCAGGGGGAATCATGACCGAGATCACGACCGTGTTCGACGCTGACAATCACTATTACGAGCCTATGGACGCATTCACTCGATATATCGAGCCTGAGTTCAAGCGTCGCTGCATGATGTGGGCCGAAGTGAACGGTCGCCAGATGTTGCTTGTTGGCGGCAAGATCAACCGGTTCATCCCGAACCCGACGTTTGACATGCTTTCGGCACCAGGGAGCCTCGAGCAGTACTTCCGTGGCCGTAACCCCAAGGGCGACAGCGTCAAAGATCTTTTTGGCGAACTTCTTCCGTGCGATCCGGCCTACCGCGACCGTGAAATCCGTTTGAAGACCATGGACAGCTTGAATGTCGAAGGTGCGTTGTTCTTCCCAACGCTCGCCGTAGGAATGGAACAAGCACTCAGCGATGACGTTCCTGCAGCGCAAGCCGCATTCCGCGCTTTCAATCGTTGGCTCGAAGAGGACTGGGGCTTCGCGTATGAAAACCGAATCTTCTCCACTCCGTACATCGTGCTGTCCGATGTCGACAACGCAGTGGCCGAACTTGAGTGGGCACTCGATCGCGATGCGCGCGTTGTCCTTGTCGGTACCGGGCCAGTTCGCACCGATGAAGGTTTGAAGTCGCCGGGCGATCCGCGGTTTGATCCGTTCTGGGCTCGTGTTCAGGAATCTGGCGTCACGATCGTGTATCACGGTGGAGCAAACGCGTATTACGACCTCATCACCATGTGGGGCGAGAAGTCGGAAATGGAAGCGCATAAGTTCGAGCCATTGCGTCAGGCGCTTTCGCACGACGCGGTCGCCGACACATTTGCTGCTCTCATCCTCCACGGCGTTATGGATCGATTCCCGAATATTCGATTCGCGACCGTGGAAACCGGTGCGAACTGGGTACGTCCGCTTCTCAAGCGTTTCGGCAAGATCTATGGCCAGACTCCGTCGATGTTCACGAACAATCCGGTGGAACAGTTCAAGAAGAACGTGTGGGTCTCACCGTTCTACGAAGACGACCTCGATCTTCTTCGCGACACGCTTGGTGCCGACCGACTGATGTTGGGTTCCGATTGGCCGCACACTGAAGGTATGGCTGATCCGTTCACGTTCATCACCGACCTCACCGAAGCTGGTTTCAGCCCAGATGAACAGCAACTCATCATGTACGACAACTGCAAGTCACTCACGGTTCGTCGTCCAGCCTGAGGTTGCATCGCACGCCCCACGTTCACAACAAGGAGTAAGTATGAAAGCACGCGCAGCAATGTTGTGGGGTCCTGAGGACACCGCATGGTCCCTTGAAGATGTCGAAGTCGATGAACCCCAGGGCGCAGAGATGCTGGTGCGCAATGTTGCATCTGGTCTTTGTCATTCTGATGAGCACTTCATCACTGGCGACATGCCTCATGGCGGTTACCCGTGGATCGCCGGCCACGAAGGCGCGGGCATTGTTGAAGCCGTTGGCCCCGATGTACGTGGAGTAGTACCCGGCGATCACGTCGTGTACTCGTTTGTCGCCGTGTGCGGACAATGTCCCTCGTGTGCCGATGGCCATTCCAACCTTTGCGACAACGGCGCGCAGGTCATGAGCGGCCGCATGCTCGACGGAACGTCTCGCATCCACGTGAAGGGTCAAGACGCGCTCATCATGGCGGGCCTCGGAACGTTTGCGACTCACTCTGTTGTTCATGAGTGGTCAGCGGTGAAGGTGCTGCCCGATCTTCCGCTCGACAAGGTTGTGCTTCTTGGTTGTGGCGCCACCACAGGTTGGGGCTCATCGGTCTACGCCGCTGAAGTGAAGCCGGGCGACAACGTCGCCGTTATCGGTGTCGGTGGTTTGGGTTCGGCTGCAGTCATGGGTGCCAAGCTCGCCGGAGCCGAGCGCATTTTCGCGATCGACCCGGTGGAGTTCAAGCGTGAATCAGCGCAAAAGTTTGGTGCGACGCACACCAGTGCATCAGTTGAGGAAGCACTCGAATTGATCATGGCTGAAACTTGGGGTCGTGGTTGCAACAAGGTCATCTGCACAATGGGCGTTGGCAGCGGCGACATGATGGCGTCGATCATGGCACTCACCTCAAAGCGCGGCCGCGTCGTTGTTACCAACATTCACCCGTGGACCGAAGCCAGCAACAATATTCCGATGATCGACCTCACTCTCAGCGAGAAGCAGGTGGTTGGCTCGTTGTTCGGATCAGCGAATCCGCGTGCCGATATTCCTCGACTCGCCGAGCTTTACCGCAAGGGCCAGCTTGATCTCGACGGAATGATTACTCGCACCTACACCCTTGACCAGATCAACGAGGGCTATCAGGACATGCGTGACGGCAAGAATATTCGTGGAGTTATCGTCCACTGATTTTCTGCAATCAATGTGAAAACGAGAATGGCCCACCGCATATGCGGTGGGCCATTCTCATGAGTGTTTAGTTTTCTGTTGGCGATGAAGTTGAAGAAGCCATGGCCGCTTCGTTTGCCTGCTCAGACTTCAACAGTTCTGGCGAGCCTTCGATATTGAGTTTCGGAAGCCATTCGAGCCACTTCGGGAACCACCAAGCGGCTTTTCCAAACAGTTCCATGATCGCGGGAACCAAAACCATGCGAACAATGGTCGAGTCGAGAAGAACCGCGACTGCCATACCGAAACCAAGTACCTGAACTGTTGGGTTCTTGATCGTGACGAACGAGAAGAACACCGCGATCATGATGAGTGCAGCAGTGGTGATAACTCGCGCGGTGTTGGCCACGCCGAGCACGACTGATTTTCTGGGCTCGTGGTAGGTATCCCATTCCTCACGGATGCGAGACATGAGGAAGACCTCGTAATCCATCGAGAGTCCAAACAGAATCACGAACATGATGAGCGGCACGAACGACACAATTGGGATTGTCGTGTGAAGCCCGACCAAGTCCTTCGCCCATCCCCATTGGAAGACGGCAACAACGATGCCGTAGGCGGCAGCAATCGAAATGAGATTCATGAGTGCCGCTTTAAGGGGCACGAGGATTGACCGGAATACGAGCACCAACAAGAGGAAGGCACCGATCACTACTGCCCCAACGACATAAGGCAGGTACTTCACGACCAGAGCTGTCAGATCGATGAGCGTTGCGGTCGACCCGCCGACATATGCCGAGATGTTGGTTCCTGCCGTTATCGACGCGATTTCCTTTCGGAGGCTCGCTACTAACGCCTTTGTTTCGTTGGAATTTGGTCCGCTTACGGGAATGACTTGATAGATCGCAGCATCGCCCGCCGCATTAGGAATTGGACCGACCGCATACTGAATTCCCGCGACGGTGCCAGGAGGTTTGCCGACAGCGAGCGCGGTGGTGAGCGGCTCCAATGTCGCTGGAAGTGTTGCTGCGGTGGCGCCAGGTACCGATGCAACGACTACGAGTGGAGCATTGGTGCCAGGGCCAAATCCTTCGTTCATTAAGACAAAGGCTTGTTGTTGCGAAAGTGATGTCGGCATCGATGAATCATCAGGCATTCCGAAATCGATGGAAAGAAATGGAATTGCGCAGATGAGCAACACGATGGTGCCAGCGATGAGCATCGTCCACGGTCGTTTCGACATGTGGGTGGCAAATCGGCCCCAGAAACTCGATTCCGGATCGGCTGTCGTGTCCCTAAACGCGAACGGGAATCGGAAACTATCGATCTTGTGACCGGCCAAGCCGAACAACGCGGGAAGGAGCGTGAGCGCGGCAACGATCATGACGCCCACACCAATTGCAGCTGCAACACCAAGAGTGCGCACGAGCGGAATTGGCACAAGCAGTAGACCGAGGAGCGCGATCGCGACGGTGACGCCGGCAAACATCGAGGCTTTGCCAGCCGTGGCCATGGCCATGCCTACGGCGTCGTTGACGTGGTGACCGTCTTTTAAGTATTGGCGATAGCGAGTAACGATCAGAAGTGAATAATCGAGTCCGACCCCGATCGCGATCATCAACGTGACCTTTGGTGCAGCTGCTGCCACCGTTACGAAGTCGGCAAGGAGCAAGACCAAACCGCCTGCGGTGACCGCTCCGAAGAGGGCCGTTGAAATCGGAATGGCCATGCCAAAGATTGAACCGAAAGCGACAAGAAGCAAGATGGCGCCAAGTCCTAAGCCAACTTCGTCAGCATGTGAACCCCACCATGAAACGGGCTGGTTCCAGGTGTCGGCAATACCTCCACCGATTTTTGTTTGGACGTCCCCTGCATTCACTCCGTTGATGGCGGTTTGAAGTGAGTTGTAAGGGTTGGGGTAGCTCGTAGCGACTTTCTCGCCATTTGGCGGAAACTGTTTCATCAATTGCGCCATGGTCTCGGTGAACGGGATGCTCGTGTAGGCGATCTGGCCATCTGGTGAAACGAATGGCGTGCTAAGTACACCGCTCGCCGCGACACCTTGGACGCCCTTGACGGCGTTCACAATGCTCGTCACCGCTGCCGCGTTTTGGGGCGAAGTCAATGTTTGGCCATCGGGAACCCAAAACACGAGGTTGGCCGTGGCCGCGTTTTGCGACGGGAACTTCTGATTGAGCAGGTCATACGCGGCCTGCGAGTTGGTGCCAGGAACGCTGAAGCTGTCGGAGGTCTTACCGGCGAAAGCGACGTTCAAATATCCGGCAGCCACGATGATGACAAGCCAGACGAGGGCCACCCAACGGTGGTGTTTCGAGACGAACCGCCCCATTCGACCCAGTCCACCGAGTTGCTGACTCGTTGGCGGCGTCGGTGCCGGCCGTGTGGAGTCAATGGGGGCCTTCGTGCGGCGGTGGAGGTTCATGGGAGGAAACGCTAGCGGTGAAGGTTCACGCCCACCGGCATAAGCGCATCATCAAGGCGATGCGGAATTACGACCGAATTTTCAGTATGTGCGGCGATGACACGAGCAACGGCAGAGTCGTGGTCGCAAGAAATGCGGTGCACACCCGACGGGCGGGTTGGCAGGTGTGCACCGCGTTCGTTGCGTCAGCGACGAGAACCGTTGCGGCCGTTGCGGCCAGACTGCGATTCCGATTCCTGACGGTTCGAGGAACTCAACTGGGTAGGTGCGCTGGTGACTGGGG
>CAIPQK010000141.1 GCA_903867185.1 uncultured Candidatus Nemicrothrix sp.
TCGACTCAGCGCGGAACTTGTGAGCGCACTCAAGGATGTCGATCTCGTGGTTGTCGAAAACCTCGGATCCATCCCAATGAATCTCCCCGCCTCAGTCGCCGTGGCCAAAGCCCGTGAAGGCCTGCCGACCATCTGGCACCACCATGACCCCGCATGGCAACGCGACCGTTACGCCGATGTCACCGAACTCCCGCCCCGTGAGCAAACTGAAAGCGGTCAATGGCGTCACGTGACAATCAATGAACTCACACGCCAAGAATTCCTTGAGCGGGGATTTCCTGCGACCACCATTCGCAACGGATTCGATGTCCATGCCGCCCTGGGCAACCGAGATGACGAACGAGCACGGCACAACTTTTCCGATGATGAGCTCGTAATGGTGCATCCAGTTCGGGCTATCGAACGAAAGAACATTCCGCTCGCACTCGAAATCGCACAACAAGTCGGTGCGACCTACTGGCTTACCGGCCCCGCGGAAGAGGGTTACGAAACAACCCTCAACGCTTTGCTCGCTGAGGCTCGCTTGAACGGAATCAACGTCGTTCACGAGCCGTCTACTTCACTGGCTGACATGTACGCCGCCAGCGACGTCGTGGTCTTCCCCTCGACATGGGAAGGCTTTGGCAATCCTCCGATCGACGCAGCGATACACCGCCGGCCAGCGATCGTGAGCCATTACCCCGTCGCCGAAGAACTCCGATCCCTCGGATTCACGTGGTTTGATCCTGAAAATCTCGACTCGTTCAGAGCCTGGAGTGCAGATCCTGATCTGTCGCTTCTCGATCACAACCGCGAGGTCGTGGAATCGACTCTTTCGCTAGAGATCATGCAAGCGGCACTGACTGACCTTCTCAATGAGGCAGGCTGGTTGCCGTGACCGCTTCACCCGATTACTCAAACGACCCCGTGCGCGCTCGCCGAGCCAAGATCGCTCGAGCAGCATCATTGGCACAACGAATCGGCTACTTACTGTTTGCCATTGCCGTCGTTCTGTTCTTTATTGGTTTCTTTGCTGGGTTTACCGGTGGCCTCGTCACAATCATTGTTGTGCTCATGGCGATTGGCTCCGCACTACTCGCCCCCGCAATCGTTGCTGGCTACGCGGTGAAAGCGGCCGAACGCGACGATCTCGAAAACGGTCGGTAACGGTCGACTCAGACTGGCGAAAGTCCGCGGAGACCCGCCCAAGCAAGGCCTGCCACCTGCACGGCGAGTTCATCAGCATCGAGATCGATTTCCTTCTCGAGCCAGCGTCGACACGTGCTTTCGCCCAGTCCGACAATTCCGTAGGCCAACAAACGGCGACGTTCGGGCTCGAGTCCCTCAGCAACGATGAACTCAGCCACGGTGTCGGCCATTTCCCGTTGCACTTTGGCTGCTTGTTCAGCGAACTCGGGATCACGACGAACTTCACTGTCGAACAACACGGTGAAACCATCGCGATTGGTATCGACCCAATTGAACCAAGCAGCGAATCCCGCTTCGACCTGAGCTCGTGGACCATCGGTCGCCGAAGATGATGCTGCGTCACGAACGGCAGAACGAAGTCGGATGGCTACATCGGCAAGCAATTCAAGGAACAGTTCGCGTTTCGATGTGAAGTGTTGGTAGAGCACCGGCTTTGTGACACCGGCAGCATCAGCAATGTCGTTCATGGACGCGTCGCGGTAACCCAAACGCGCAAACGTCGCCAGCGCTGTATCGAGCAGCTGCTGGCGACGTTCAGACGCAGGAAGGCGAGAACTCACGATCGACCCACTGATGCTGGGTCTCAGAGTCCGGACTTCTCGAGGATGTGCACACCACAGGCCGAACCAAGCCCGATGACGTGGGCCAGGCCAACCTTGGCGCCTTCAATCTGACGAGGGCCTGCTTCACCACGAAGGTGGTAACAGATCTCCCAGATGTTGGCGATGCCGGTTGCGGCGATGGGATGGCCCTTCGATTCAAGACCACCCGAAACGTTCACCGGGGTCGTGCCGTCACGCTTGGTTGCGCCCGACAGGAAGAAGTCCACCGCATTGCCTTCGCTGCACAGCATGAGGTTGTCGTAATGAACAAGTTCGGCAGTTGCGAAACAGTCGTGAAGTTCCACAAGGTCGAGATCGTCCGGGCCAACACCAGCAAGTTCGTAGGCCTGCTTGGCCGCGATACGAGTGAGCGTGTTGACGTCGGGAAGGATCTGACAGGCCTCTTGGTAGGGATCGCTCGTGAGCACCGACGCCGAAACCTTCACAGCACGCTTCTGCTGTTCTTTCGACAATGTGCGCAACTTCGCACCAGAAACAACGACCGCAGCCGCAGCACCATCGCTGTTGGCTGAGCACATCGCACGAGTATTCGGATAGGCGATCATCGGCTCGGCCATGATCTGCTCTACCGACATGTCCTTCTGAATGGCCGCAAGCGGATTCATGGTGGAGTTGAAGTGATTCTTCGCTGAGATGCCAGCAAAGAGTTCAAAGTCAGCGCCGTCGTAGGGATGCTGATGCAGATATTCCATGCCGACCTGAGCAAACACGCCGGGCATCATGTCGGTGCCGAGCTTGCCTTCGAAACCAGACACCGCGCCGTAACGGCCAGAAGGTGTCCACTCGTCGGAAGCAGCAACGCCGAAACCAGCACCGAGCATGCCAGCGCCTGAAAGCTTCTCGACGCCAACGGCAAGACCCATATCGCATTCGCCGGCCTTGATCGCCATGATCACGGTGCGGAGTGCGGTTGCACCCGTTGCACATGCATTCGCAACGTTGAAAACAGGAATGCCGGTCTGGCCAATCTGCTTCTGCAATTGCTGACCGATGCCTGCCGCAGCACCCATGAGGTTGCCGGCGGCAAGGACGCCCATTTCTTTGATGGTGACGCCACCGTCGGCCAACGCAGCGAGCGCGGCCTCGGAAGCAAGATCGACCACGTCCTTGTCCGGATGCTTTCCGAACTTGGTCATATTGATGCCGAGAATCCAAATGTCATCGTTTGCCATTGTCAGTCCCCTCAGTTCACCGGCTCGAAGCCGTAGTTGATGGCTTCGGTGCCTGCAGTGTCGGCGCCGATTGAATAGGTCGTAAGTCGAACTTTCTGTCCGAGCGCGATGTTTGCGGCGTCGGCAGGTGGATTGACGAGTTGACCGCGCACGCTGGTGCCGCCGAGGTCAACGACCACCGGCACATAGTTATCGGCACCGGGCATGAAAGCGGTGACGATTGTGAACGAACGAATCTCGCCTTCAGTGGCGATGTCGGTCTTCTTGAACGACGAACCACCGCACGATGCGCATGCATTGCGACGGTCAAAGAACTTTGCACCACAGTCGGTGCACTCATTGGCGACCAGGTGCGGAGACTCCCCGAGCACCAGGTAATCGACCATTGGAA
>CAIPQK010000142.1 GCA_903867185.1 uncultured Candidatus Nemicrothrix sp.
AGCACCCTGAACTTGGCTGAGATACCAATGTCGGTTGGCGTTTGTGGGTTAACCCCGGTACCCTCTACTTCACGCCGCGGGGTGGAGCAGTCTGGTAGCTCGTCGGGCTCATAACCCGAAGGTCACGGGTTCAAATCCCGTCCCCGCCACCATCGAAATGGGAAGAGCCGACCTGCGGGTCGGCTCTTTGCGTTTCGACACATGGGTGTCTTTTTCTAGGACCCTTCTGCGTTCATTCTTGGGGGCAGCCTCGACTATTGATCGTTGTCCCCGATGCCAATCAGACGAGCCCCCACTTCTAGGATCAAAGCCCGATGGATCCCCGCCTTGAACGCTCGATTGCCTCATTCGGTGACGCGTTTATTGAGGCGATGATCGTTCCGAGTTGGAGCGGTCTCGGGTATGCCGCCCGGCGCCGCCTGGAGGGATGGGATAACCAAGTTCCAGTGCCGATGGATGGAAAAGTCGTCGTCCTCACAGGTTTCACCTCCGGTATTGGTCTGGCGGCTGCGACTCGGTTCGGAGAACTCGGAGCCACATTGCATCTTGTCGGCCGTGACCCGAGTCGGACTTCGGCAACGGCTGAGCTGCTTGATCGTCGAGGGTTCGATGTGCGCACGAGCATCGCCGACATGGGCGATCTCGATGCCGTTCGTTCGATCGCGGCGGAAATCGCGGGTGCGCACCAGCACCTTGATGCGCTCATTCACAATGCGGGTGCACTCTCTTCCGAGTACGTCGTCTCCCCGCAAGGGTTCGAGATGACTGTGGCCTCGCAAGTTCTGGGCCCGTTTCTTCTCACTTCGTTGCTTCGGCCGCTGCTTGAAGCGGGCGAGTCGAATGGTCGAGTGATCGCTGTTGCATCGGGCGGCATGTATCCCGAGAAACTTGATGTCGAGAAACTCGTCGCCAGCCGCGATTCGTACAACGGAGTGCGCGCATACGCGCGGGCGAAGCGAGCACAGGTTGAACTGAATGTGGAATGGGCTCGGCGGTCTGGCTCGGGTGTGATTTTTCAGGGGATGCATCCCGGCTGGGTCGACACGCCCGGAGTTGTGAAGTCGCTTCCTCGTTTCCACGCAATCACAAAGCCTGTGTTGCGCTCGGCGGAAGCAGGTGCCGACACAATCGTTTGGTTGGCTGATGTCAACGAAAAGGAACTCGGCGCCAACGGCGGCTTTTGGCTCGATCGGCACCGGCGGAGCATCACCAAGGTTCCAGGAACGGGAGCATCGCAGAGCGAACGCGACCGACTTTGGCAATGGTGTGAAGACAACAGCGGGTCAGGTCGACAGCCATAGGGCAAATTGCGATTATTGGTTCCGGGGTTGCCTCAATCGCTAAAATCATCCGAAAGCTGGGTCAGGTTCTGAGTACTGGCGAGAAACCCCAGGATGATTAGGAATGAAGATGCGCTACCCACTTGGCAGATGGATGAGCATGGCGACTTTGGCCACCGCGGCGATGACGTTGGTCGTAGTGGTGCCGAGCAGTGCATCGGCAACATCACCAACTTCAAGCTGCGACGGACGGACGGCCACGATTGTGTCGGCGGCTGCAACCGTGGTGGGTACCGCTGGGAATGACGTCATCGTCGCCACCGGAACAGTCGGTCAGGTGATTCGCTCCGCCGGAGGTAACGACATCATCTGTGGTTCGGCCGGACCAGATCGTATTTTTGCTGGCGACGGTAACGACACCGTGCTCGCAGGCAATGGTGATGACGTTGTCGATGCAGGCACCGGAAACGACAATGTCGACGCTGGAGTCGGTCGCGACAATGTGGCAGGTGGCGCAGGCGATGATGTGATCAACGCTGGTTCGGGCAACGACCGCGTTACCGGTGACGCTGGCAACGATCGCATTGCAGGAAAAGAAGGATTAGACACCCTCATCGGTGGCTCCGGTAACGACGTGCTCGATGGCGGCTCCTCGCCCGATGTCATCGACCCGGGAAGTGGCTCGAACTCCTGTAGTTCCGACGCCTCCGATTCGATGCGTGGACCGTGCGCTATTGACACGACCGGCCCGGTGATCAGCTCTATCGCAGTGCCAAAAGTTGTCACCGCAGGCACAACGGTGACGTTCACGTGGCGAGCTACAGATAGCGGTGGTGTCGCCAACACCAATATGCGTCTCGGTGGCGATAGTGGGTATGTCACCTCATGGTGCGGCTTTGTCGTTACCGCGAATCTCGTGAGTGGCAGCGCTTTCGATGGCACGTACCAAGCCACTTGCGACGTACCGGCCAGTGCAGTGAATGGCAGTTACACGTTGTTCCTCATGGCGTCGGATTCCTTCGGCAACTACTCGGGATGGGACGCCTCAAGCCAGTTCTATTTCTCTGTTTCTGACGGATCAACCGATGCGTTGCCTCCTGCGGTAAGCGACCTCTCGACCCGGGTCGACGGCGGTTCCGTTGTCGTGCGTTGGCGGGCTACTGATCCTTCTGGTGTAGGCGGACTTTCGGCATGGCTGGCGTACGGCGTCTACTCGTTCGCGAGTATCGAGGGCCCGTACTTCGTCTACAACGCACCGGTTCTTGTTGAGGGCGACGCCACAGACGGCGTCTACGAGCAGCGGATCGATCGTCGGCAGATCACTCCGAGCGGCACCTTCACGGTTTGGCTCACTGTCATCGACACACTCGGCAACAAGTCGTTTGATCAGACCGCCATGATCGTCAAGCTCTAGGCCCTCGACGTCCGAAGCGAACAACGGCAACGGGTGGCAAGTGAACCCGGAACCCGTTGAAGTCCACCTCGAAGAAGAGGGTGCAGGCAGATGTTGCCTCGCTGATTTACGCTCAGTCCCAGACTTTTCCCCACCATGGTCAGAAATAGAGGTGGGGTAGGAAAACTGCCGAGCTTCAAGATGCTGCGGACATGAGATGGAGCAAACATGCATGAGATCAAGTGCCCACACTGTGGGGAAAACTTCACAGTTGATGAGTCGGGGTATGCCGAGATCCTGAGACAAGTTCGGGATGATGCATTCGACAAGGCGATCAGGGAGCGATTGGAACTTGCCGAACGCGACAAGGAGGCGGCGGTCGAACTAGCGGAGTCCAAGATCAGTCAGGAACTCCATGGGGCAGCGTCGGCCAAGGACGTGGAGATCGAGCGCTTGAAAGCGGAGTTGAAGTCGAACTCCGAGTTAGTGAAGGCCCAGGTCTCTGCCGATCTGAATGATGTCGCCGTCAAGAAGGATGCGGAAATAGAACGACTCAAGGCCGATCTCGCCAACGCAGACATTGCGAAGCGCTTGGAATTGAACGAAGCGCTCGGTGTGGTGCAAAAAGAGCGAGACGATCTGCAGCGAGACCTTCAAACGAAGGATGTCGAGCAGAAGCTTCTTGAGACTTCATTGAAAGAGAAGTACGAGACGCAGATCAGCGACCGAGACGAAATGATCGAGCGTCTGAAGGACATGAAGGCGAAGCTCTCCACAAAGATGGTTGGCGAAACCCTCGAGCAGCACTGTGAAATCGAGTTCAACAAGCTGCGAGCGACCGCCTTCTCTACCTCGTATTTTGAGAAAGACAACGACGCAAGGTTAGGCAGTAAAGGCGATTACATCTTCCGAGATTCCGACGATGGCGGTACAGAGTTCGTCTCGATCATGTTTGAAATGAAAAACGAGAGCGACACGCCCGGATCGAAAAAGAAGAACGAAGACTTTTTTAAAGAACTCGACAAGGATCGAAACGAGAAAGGATGCGAGTACGCCATCCTTGTTTCGCTGCTCGAGCCGGAGAACGACCTCTATAACGGCGGAATCGTTGACGTCTCACATCGTTATCCCAAGATGTATGTCATCCGGCCGCAATTTTTCATTCCGATGATCACTGTCTTGCGTGACGCTGCTCGCAATTCGTTGTCCTACAAAGCCGAACTGGCACGGGTGAAGGAGCAGAACGTTGATATCACGACGTTCGAAGACGATCTCGATACGTTCAAGACTGGCTTCGCCCGGAACTATGAATTAGCGGCACAAAAATTCCAAACGGCGATCAAGGAAATCGACAAGACCATCGATCATCTGCAGAAAACCAAAGAGGCGTTACTGGGTTCGGAAAATAATCTCCGGCTCGCCAACAACAAGGCTGAAGACCTTTCGATCAAGAAACTGACACGTGGCAATCCAACGATGGCCGCCAAATTCGCCGAACTGAAGATCGACGAGCTTGAAGTTGAGCAATAGCGAGAGCGGTTCCAAAACGCAACCGCGGAACCTGTGATGATCTGCCTATGGCGCTTGAACTGAACCTGTTTCCCGGATCATTCGGGACTGAGGTCGTTGGCATCGATCTCAGAAGCGAACACGGGCTTTCGAGTCAGTGGACGCTTGCTGAGATGGAATCGTTACGTCAGGAATTCGACTCGCGACATTTGTTGTTGTTCCGAGGCGGATGCATGACCGGCGAGCAACAGGTGGCTTTTGTTGCAAGGTTTGGGCCGCTTTTGGCCGAGCGCAACCTCTGGTCGTACGTGTCGAATTCGCGATCCGATGGAATCATCCGTGAAGGGGGATTGCTCTTTCATTCCGACTTCGCCTTCACGCCGCATCCAGTATTTGGAATCTCCTTGCATTGTCTTGAGGCGCCTGCGAGTGGGGCACCCACGAGCTTTATTGATGTTGAACACGCGATCAGAGCGCTTCCCGCTGATCTGCGGACAGCGCTTCAAGGGCGTTCGGTACTTAACGTCTACGACTTTCACCTGCCCGACGATGTGCCGATGAGGGTTGAGAACATACGGCCGAATTCGCCCCGCTGTGAACGGCCCATCTTTGGAACCCATCCGAGAACGGGAACCGAAGTCATCACTGCGAATGAATTGCATTCGGATTCCATCGTTGGGATGTCCACGAGCGTAGGACGCGCGCTTCTTCGGGATCTCTTCGATGTCATGTACGACAGTTCGAACGTTGTTGAACATCACTGGGCAGTTGGTGATTTGTTGCTCTGGGACAACATTTCTCTTCAACACGGACGGCCGGCATTCGATCTTGCGGAATCTCGAACGCTTCAACGGGTCACCCTCGGCGAGTACACACCGGCCGAACTCGTCGAAGGGCTCGATGAGTTACTGAAGGCGAGCGCGAACTAGTCGAGCGGTGCGAGCGTGAGCGAGCGACCGAATCTTGCGGCCATGTCTGCCCAACTTTGCTTTGACCGCGGCTCGATTCCGAGTGCTTCGAGAACTCCCAGCCCGACCTCTGCCGCCCAGGTGAACAGAACGGCGTCGCGGATATCGACCGATGGGTCAATTCCAAGTTCTTCCTGGTTGGCTTCGTAGCGATCGACCCAGTCCTGGAGATATTCCAGTTGTTCTTCACGTAATCGATACTGAGTTTCAGTGTCAGTAATCGCGGCTGCCGCGCCT
>CAIPQK010000143.1 GCA_903867185.1 uncultured Candidatus Nemicrothrix sp.
GAGCAATAAGTCATGGGTATTTGTGACGGACGTGTCGTCATCATCACTGGTGCAGGTCGTGGCCTTGGCCGCGAGCATGCGTTGGCATTCGCTGCCGAAGGCGCCAAGGTCGTGGTGAATGATGTCGGCGCATCGCTGCAGGGCGATGGCAATGACATGAGCCCAGCTCAAGAAGTCGTTGAACTCATTCGCGAGCGCGGCGGTGAAGCGATCACCAATGGCGACGACATCGCCGATTGGGATGGCGCCGGTCGTCTTGTGCAAAGCGCCATTGATACGTTCGGTGGACTCGACACGGTCGTGACCAATGCGGGCATCGTGCGTGATCGCATGTTCGTCAACATGAGTGTCGATGAATGGGACGCCGTGATTCGCGTGCATCTGCGCGGCACCTTCTGCCCGGTCAAGCATGCGGTCGAATACTGGCGGGCCGAATCCAAGGCCGGCCGTCAGCGCGACGGACGCGTTGTCACCACCTCTTCTGGTGCAGGTCTTCACGGTTCCATCGCTCAGGCCAACTACTCAGCAGCCAAAGCGGGCATCGCCACGTTCACCATCAACATCGCCGCCGAACTTGGACGCATTGGTGTGAATGCCAACTCCATCGCTCCGTCTGCTCGTAGCCGCATGACTGAAGAAGCCTTCGCCGAGATGATGGCCAAGCCCGAGACCGGCTTCGACGCCATGGACCCCGCCAACATCAGCCCCCTCGTGGTGTGGCTCGGTAGCGCTGACTGCAACGTGTCTGGTCGCGTTTTCGAATGCGCCGGCGGCCTCATCAGCCTTTCCGATGGTTGGCAGGTCGGTGCCGAGTTCGACAAGGGCGCCAAGTGGGATCCGGCAGAGATCGGTTCCGTTGTCGATGACCTCGTGAAGGCTGCACCCGCACCATTCCCGGTTCATGGCACGTGAGCGACACCACCGCCACTGATGGTCGGGTGATCGGGGAGCGCGCCTTACAAACACGGCGCCGCATCCTCGAAACCACCGCTGCGCTTCTGCGCGAGCAAGGCGCGCTCGACCTCAAGGTGATGGATGTTGCTCGCGAAGTGGGAGCGTCGCCGGCGACGTTCTATCAATACTTCGCCGATGTCGAAGATGCGATCTTTGCGCTGTCGGTGGAGATGATCGACAAGGTCGCACCGATTCACGCGCAAATGGCGGCGGATTGGAACGAAGGCGCAAGTGGTCTTGACCATGCTCGGCGTCTTGTTTCCGATTACACCGATTTTTGGGACGTTAACGGCGCTGTGCTGCGGATCATGCTGTTGCGTGCCGATGAACGCGATGAGCGGTTCCGTCAGATCCGTCGCGACTACAACGCTCCGTTTATGGCGGCGATGGTCACCAAGGTGCGTGCTGCCCAAGATTCAGGTCGACTCACGACTGCGCTCGATGCCGAAGCAACCGCCGGTGCCATGCTGGCCGCTCTGGACCGGCTTCCGAATTACCGTGAGGGTTTCGAAAAGCGCGGCACAAGCCGTGAAGCGATGATCGAAACCGTTGCTCGTCTGCTGTATTCCTCGCTTACTGGAGAACCATTGTCATGACATTGCTCAAGCGTTGCCTTGCTGTTGTGCTCACTCTCGTGACACTGACCGCGTGGGCATCGGTTTCGACGGCTTCGGCGCAGGTCACTCCTGCCGTCATCACCCCAAGTTGTGCGTTCCCAATCATCGTGAACCAAGCCGATGCGAACGTCGCCTATCCCGACAC
>CAIPQK010000144.1 GCA_903867185.1 uncultured Candidatus Nemicrothrix sp.
CAACGATGACGGTTGCTGCGCCGGCAAGTGCGGCTCCTTGAACCGCACTCATTCCAACGCCGCCCGCACCAAGGACAAGAACGTTGTCTCCCGGCCGAACTTCAGCAGCGTTGATGGCCGAACCGAGACCCGTGCCGACACCACAGCCCAGAAGACACACAGTTTCCAAAGGCACATCGTTTGGGATTTTTACGAGAGAGTTCTCCGAAACAACGGCGTACTGCGAAAATGTGGAGATCAGTAGAAACTGGTGAAGGTCTTGTCCGTCGTAGTGCATGCGGTAGGTGCCATCGGGCATCGGACCGTTCTGCAGGTGTGCGCCCAAATTGCAGAGGTTGGTTCTGCCTTGCGCGCAATAGCGGCAACGTCCACAACTCGGAATGAATGAGGCCACGAAGTGATCGCCGGGGGCGAAGCCGGTAACGCCAGGGCCGACCTGTTCGACGATGCCGGCACCTTCGTGCCCAGCGCACATCGGGAGTGGACCAGCATGGCTGCCATCGAGGTAATGAACATCGCTGTGGCAAAGTCCGCTTGCAACATAACGAACCAGAACCTCATGCGCCTTTGGTTCGTCGACCTCAACGTCTACGACCTGGTAACGGCCTGGGCTTTCGAATAACACCGCAGCGCGTGACTTCATTTGTTCCCCCACCTCACGTTATGTGAATCCCTGCATCCAGCATAGGGAAGAACTCCGTTAGGCCGCATCAAAAACTGATCGCAATGCCCCGACTGGTTTGTCTTCTGGGTAAACAGTTTTCAGTTCAGCGCTTAGCGCGAGATCATCGACTCGATCTAGGTCGAATCGGATCTCTGAGCCAAGTTGTGCGAGATCATCGTTGAATCGGTCGGCAACGTCTTGCATCGAGAGAGTGTTTGACTTCTTTCGATCACGTTCAGCCGCGGTTTCGTAAACATCGGCTTTCCACAGCACGCTGAGCCGGTAGGTATTGAGCGGGGCACGAAAGACGACTTCGCCGAGATCAGTGATTGTCCAATCGCCAGTCCCGTCGTTGACTGGGGCAAGCGTGGCGCTGGGAGTGATCAGGGGTGATTGTCCGGAGAACGGTCCGATCGGACCTACTTGATGGAACATCCCGTGGTTGTCGCCGATCAATGCCGTATTCGCCATGTTCTCGGAGTGAACTTCGGGTGGGTTGGCGGCACCGTTGGGCCAGTAATACAACGCGCCACCCTCGACATCGTTGCGCCACCAAATTGCGGTTGCTTGAAGAATCTCGAACTCGTTGAACAAACCCGACCACAACATCGCCCGCAATAACCACATCGGTGTATTTGTTCGGTCACGACCATGAAAGCGTGGGTTGTCAGTGTGTGCAGGACCACCGCCGTCGATAGCGACCATGAGATTCACGTACACGCTTATCGGTTCAACAATTTCGGCGCTGTAATAGTGTTTCGCCGCTTCGATGTAGCCCGCATGTTGAAGGAACAGATCAGAACCTTCGGCGGCAAAATCATCGTGGACCCAGTCATTCTGGAACCACATTGGGCGAGTCTTTTTGGTTGGGTCTGCGCCGGGGTTATACCAACCGCCAAGTGGCGTGTACGGAGCTTGTGATTCGAGGAGACGAACCACTTCGTCAAGATCGTCAATCACGTCGTACATCAGCACTGGTGGCTTTGAATAACGGATAGTCATATGCCCCCCCGGGTGAAACCTTTCGTTTCGAATCTAGTGCCCAATGCTTTTGAGGGTGGTTTGGAACTCAATGACATCGGTAGGCCCCGAAAGGATTATTTGTGCCTCGCCGCCTTACGGGGCCCAATATCCGCGGCGGTCGGAAAACCATTCACCGAGATCAATGGGCGGGTCAGGCAAAGGCATCACACCGCGCTCGGCAATCAGCTTGTCGAACAGTTCGGGTTGATCTCCCCAACTCCGGAAGTCGCCATCGGTCAGTTCGAGGAACAGTGCCCCTTCGTCACCGGCAACGATCGGGCCAAAGGCCGCGCCGAGGGGAAGCTCAATATGCGTGCCGGCGGGGCACCAGCGATCGCCGAACCACGCGCCGCCTTCGATCACGTAGACAAGGTGCAAGCCGAAGTGTCCGTGACGACGCACGATC
>CAIPQK010000145.1 GCA_903867185.1 uncultured Candidatus Nemicrothrix sp.
GCATTTCGAAGATTCATTCGCCCCGCGCTCGTGAGAATTGTTCCGTGGCGTGCCAATCGGGTCGGCAGTACGCAATCGAACATGTCGACGCCAAGCGCCACCGCTTCCACGATGCTCACTGGATCTCCAACTCCCATGAGATAGCGGGGTCGATCAGCGGGAAGAACCTTGGTCACGGCAGCAAGCGCCGGCAACATCTCGTCTCGTGTTTCACCCACCGAGAGACCGCCAATGCCGTAGCCATCGAAACCGATGTCGAGAGTGCGTTGTGCGCTTTCGGTTCGCATTGCGACGTTGATGCCGCCTTGCACGATTCCGAATTGCGCTTGTTTGGAACCGTCGGCTCGAGCAGGAGCGTTTGCCGCTTTTGCTCGCCCCGCCCACAACACTGATCGTTCGAGGGCCGCCCGAACAACGGCCTCAGACGATGGAAGCGGCGGGCACACATCGAGAACCATCTGGATGTCGCTGCCCAGCTTCTGCTGAACCTCAACGCTGCCTTCGGGACTCAGATGGTGATAGCTGCCGTCATAGGTCGATTTGAACGTGGCGCCCTCGTCGGTAACTTTCGGCTCAAGCGAAAAAATCTGGAATCCGCCCGAATCAGTAAGTACGTGTCCGTGCCAATCGGCGAAACCATGCAGCCCGCCAAATCGTTCGATGAGATCGGCCCCCGGCTTCAACATCAAGTGGTAGGTGTTGCCGAGGATCACCTCCGCGCCAAGTTGCTCGAGATCGGCCGACGTAAGCGTGCGCACAGCTGCTCGGGTTCCAACCGGCATGAAACAGGGCGTGCGAAATGCACCACGAGCCGTGTGCACCACGCCAGTTCGGGCCTGACCGTCGGTCGCGTCAATCTGCAGTCGAAGTACAGATTCGGTTTCTTCGTTGCTCACTACTGCTCCAGTGACGTCGATTCGATGATCGAAAGAAAAAAGTTGATGAGAGAGCTCCATGTCACCACAACTCACCCCCTTTGAGCATTATCGTCGTCGACATGTCAGATACCTCTCACAACACGTACTTCGATGGTGGCGTTCAGAGCCTT
Source organism: uncultured Candidatus Nemicrothrix sp. (assembly GCA_903867185.1). GTDB lineage: Bacteria > Actinomycetota > Acidimicrobiia > Acidimicrobiales > Acidimicrobilacustridaceae > Acidimicrobilacustris. The sequence goes on from CAIPQK010000145.1 coordinate 1,049, forward strand.
GGCTTCGAAAATGCTTCGGGACGGGCCACCGTTGGCGTTATCGCCCCTGGCACCTACGACTTCAACACCGATGGCGCCGAACTCATGACCGTCGTTGCTGGTGTTCTTGAGGCGATCGTCGATGGCGAGAGCGATTGGGAGACCTACCCAAAGGGCTCTCGTTTCGAGGTTCCTGCCTCGAGCCATTTCCAGGTTCGGGCGGAAACTCCTTCGGCCTACCTGTGCGAATTCCTCTGAGAACCGTCAGGGCGCTGCTTATTGACGCGTAAGCAACATCGCGTCGCCGAACGACAGAAACCGATACCCATCATGCAACGCGTCCGCGTAGAGGTTTCGCCATCGTGGCCCGATAAAAGCGTCGATCATCACAATCAACGAGGATTTCGGCAAGTGAAAGTTGGTCATAAGTCGATCAACAATTGCGAACTCGTAGTCGCCATGAATAAAGAGTTCGGTTCGACCCTCGGTCGTTCCGAACGCCACTGCGCTTTCTAGCGCCCGCACAGCGGTGGTTCCCACTGCCACGACACGTCCACCATTCGCTTTTGTTCTGGCACACGCGTCAAGCGTTTCTTGTGGCACTCGGAAAAACTCCCCGTGCATCACATGATCTTCGATCTGATCAGTCGCAATGGGTCGAAATGTGCCGAGGCCAACAACTAATTCCACATCGGCTCGGACAATCCCCCGATCGGCGCAACGGGCCAGCACCTCGGGCGTGAGATGCAGCCCTGCGGTGGGAGCTGCTGCCGATCCGGGGCGTTCGGCGAACACCGTCTGATAGCGCTCTTGCTCGGCGAGCACCTCGGTGATGTACGGCGGCAACGGCATGACGCCAAAGCGTTCGAGCACATCGAGCAATGGCCCATCGACATCGATAGTGACCGCACGCCGACCGTCGCCAAGATCGTCTTCGACAACAACTTCGAGTCCCGTGCCCGCAGCGGGGCGAACAACGGTTCCGGGAGGGAGCTTTCGGCCGGGACGAACCAACGCTTCCCACCGTGAGACTCCGCTGTCGGAGAGCGAACCTCCGTCGAGTCGTTCAAGGAGTAACACCTCAACCGCGGCACCAGTTTCTTTGCACAACGCGAGTCGGGCAGGCAGCACTCGCGTGGTGTTGACTACGAGCAGATCACCTGGTTCAAGAAGATCGGGTAGGTCGCGAACGTTTTTGTTCAGCGGCGCTACTTCCGCGCCTTGGTCGACAAGCAGTCGAGCCGCATCTCGCTCAGCGAGTGGGTGCTGCGCAATCGCCGATTCCGGCAACTCATAGTCGAAGGCGGAAGTCTCCATTGCGAGGAGAGGCTAGAGCCGCTTGGTCAGCTTTCGAACAGGCCCCGTGATGGGTCGGCGGTAAGCGGTGCGCTCGCCGGAGCAATCATCCCGAGATGCGCCCAAGCAGCAGGAGTAGCGACGCGCCCACGAGGAGTGCGCATAAGCAGGCCCTGCTGGATCAGAAATGGTTCGTAGACGTCTTCGACCGTTTCTTCGGCTTCACCGATACTGATCGCCAAGGTGCCTAGGCCCACGGGGCCCCCGCCAAACTTCTGGCAAAGATTCGAAAGGACAGCGCGGTCGACTTTGTCGAGGCCGAGATCGTCGACTCCGAATACCGCAAGGCCTTCGTTGGCGGTGGCTTCGTCGATTTGGCCATCGCCGCGGACCTCGGCGAAGTCGCGAACACGGCGAAGAAGACGATTGGCGATTCGGGGCGTGCCGCGCGCTCGACGCGCGATCTCGGAAGCGCCACCATCGTCGATTCCGATTCCCAAAATGCCCGCAGCGCGAGAAACGATCGATTGCAGTTCATCGGCGTCGTAGTAGTCGAGGCGAGCAACGAGTCCGAAGCGATCGCGCAACGGGCCGGTAATGAGGCCGGTGCGTGTGGTGGCACCGACGAGTGTGAATCGGGGAAGGTCGAGGCGAATCGAACGTGCGGCCGGACCTTTGCCCAACACGATGTCGAGTTGAAAATCTTCCATTGCGGGGTAAAGAACTTCTTCGACATTGCGGCTGAGGCGATGGATTTCGTCGATGAACAAGACATCGCCTTCACCTAATCGCGTGAGGATTGCGGCGAGATCGCCAGCGCGATCGAGTGCCGGGCCCGAGGTGATGTGCATGCCAACCTGAAGCTCCGCAGCAACAATGCCGGCAAGTGTTGTCTTGCCTAGACCCGGCGGACCAGCGAATAACAGATGGTCGACGGCCTGTTCGCGCCGACGAGCGGCTTCAAGAATGATGCCGAGGTGTTCTTTCAGTTCACGTTGGCCAACGAAGTCGTCGAGATGACGCGGGCGCAGCCCGCCCTCTTCGCCAATGATGTCGGAGCCAGCTCGCATCTCGCCGACCTCGAGTTCCGCCTCGTCGGGAGTGGGTTCTGGTGACAGCAGTTCGTCGCGCATCAGGCTGCCAATCGTTGCAGAGCGAGGCGTAAGAGTTCTGCCGTATCGGAAGAATCGGGAAGTTCCTTCACTGCTTCGGCTACTTCTTCTGGTCCGTAGCCAAGTTCGGTGAGAGCACTGCGGACATCGGCAACCGACGATGACCCGCCACCAGTGCCATCGGCCGAAGCAGAACCAGCACTTAGGTCGAGACCAGGAATATCGAGTTTCGACTTGAGTTCGATGAGCAAGCGAGCAGCGGTCTTCTTGCCGACCCCAGGTACGAGACACAGTGCATCGATGTCGTCGTTGGCCAAGACGCGCACAAGTGCTGATGGCGAATGCACGCTCATAATGCCGAGAGCCATGGCTGGTCCAACACCATGAGCCGATAACAGTGCCTCAAACACCATCCGCTGTTCCGATGAGATGAACCCGTAGAGCGTTTCGGCATCTTCGCGGCGGTGATGATGTGTGTGCAGAAAGACGTTGGTTCCGGTTTCGCCTAGCGATGCTGCGGTCGATGGCGCAACGATGACGCGGTAACCGATTCCGGAGACCTCAACAAGGACTTCGCCCGAAGGCAGCCGTTCAAGCAATGTGCCGCGGACTGAACCGATCATCAGGCACCCGCTTTCGCTACGGCTCGATTAGCTGCCGCACGCATTGGCGCCATGGCGATATGACACAACGCAAGTGCGGCTGCATCGGCGGCGTCGAACGGATGCGGCGGTTCGGAGAGACCAAGCAATGTCTGCACCATCTGCTGCATCTGGACTTTGTCGGCGTTGCCCCAGCCAGCCACCGCCGACTTCACCTCGTTCGGCGAATACTGGACAACTTCACATCCGGCGTTGACCGCTTCGACCATTGCGATGCCACTGGCCTGACCCACCGACATAGCGGTGCGGACATTGACTTGAAACAGCACTCGTTCCACTGCCATCGCGGTCACAGGAAATTCGCCAAGCAGCGCACGCAGTTCGGATTGAAGTTCGGCGAGCCGGTGATGCACTTGATCGTCGGGCGAGGTGCGCATGACACCGAGGGCAACCGCCCGAGGAGAAGCGCCTTCTCGCGCCTCGACAACGCAATAGCCACAGCGCGTCAGCCCCGGGTCGATTCCCACTACGAACATGCGTACGATCGTAGTCAGTCGGCCCACAAAAACAAAGGACCCGGCCCTGAGGCCGAGTCCCTGTTCAGATCAGGTCCAGATCACTTCGGGCCGAAACGGGCTCCGCCGTCGACACGAATGGTCTGAGCGTTCATATACGAGTTGGTGATGAGCTGCATCACCATCGAGGCGAGTTCGCTGGCATAGCCAAGACGATCAGGGAACAGAACATCTTTCGAAAGCTTGGCCTTGAATGCCTCGCTGCCTTCGCCCTCACCGTAAATCGGCGTATCGATGAGCCCTGGCGCAACGGTGTTGACCCGGATGCCCACAACGGCGAGATCACGAGCGATGGGCAGCGTCATTCCCGCAACTCCGCTCTTTGAAGCGGAATAAGCGGCCTGACCGATCTGTCCGTCAAATGCTGCTGTGGAAGCCATGTTTACGATCGCACCGCGTTCTCCGTCGGCGGACACGGGTTCGGTGCGGCTCATGGCGGTAGCCACAAGACGGATGCAGTCGAATGTGCCGGTGAGATTCACGTCGATGACCTTGCGCCAGTAATCGAGGTTGAACGCCGAGTCATACGAGCCGTCCTTGCCGATCGTGCGACTGGCGGCACCGATGCCTGCAGAGTTCACGAGTGCGCGGATCGGACCCATTTCTTCGGCCATAGCGATGGCCGCTTTGATGTCATCGCTGTTGCACACATCGACATGGGCAAATGCGCCACCGATTTCCGTGGCAAGAGCATTTCCTTTTTCGTCGTTGAGGTCGGCGATAACGACCTTTGCGCCCGCAGCGGCGAGCTGACGTGAACATGCTTCACCGATACCGGAAGCGCCTCCGGTGACGATTGCTGAGATTCCATTGATTTCCATGGAGGCAGAGAATACGGGGATCAGACGAGCGACACCGCATTCGGCACGCCGATCTCAGATCAGAACAACGAAAGTTGATCGTCATCGGGGTAGGCCCGGGATTCGTCAACGATTCCCTGTGCAGATTCCCCAGTGCCAAAGGTGTCGGCCGGTCCAAGATTGGTGGGTCGTTCCGACCCCGAGGCTTCGCGTTGCGTGGTTGCTGCCTCGACGGCAAGGCGGTCGACGAGATCATTCATCGGGTCACCGGCATGGCCCTTCACCCAGCGGAAGGTGACATCGCCACGACCCAAGACGAGGTCGATGAACGGCTCCCAGAGATCACGATTGGCCACGGGCTTGCGCTGTGAGTTCTTCCACCCTCTTCGTTTCCAGCCATCATGCCAACGATCTCGAAAACAGTGCACGACATAGGTGGAGTCACTCACGACTTCGAGCGGACCCGAATGCGACTTCACTGCTTCGAAGGCCGCCATGATCTCCATCCGCTGATTCGTCGAGTGGGCCTCGCCGCCACTTGCGAATCCGCCATCGACAACTGCCCACGCCCAGCCACCAGGACCGGGGTTACCGCTGCACGCACCATCGGTGTACACGACTGTTGTCACGCATTCAGCGTCGCACAGGTCAGAGCAAAGACCCGACATCCACGATTCACAGAAAATCAACGTTCCTACCTGCCGGTAACACGTTGATGTGGGCATCATGGGTAAACGCAGTTTTCGAAAGGCACCTCGTGGACCTTGACCAGTTTGTTAGCCAACTACCCGATTCCGATCCAAGCGAGACGGTGGAATGGCTCGACTCACTCGACGCTGTCGTCAATAGCGCGGGCAAAACTCGAGCTCGGTATTTGGTGTCCCGGCTCACCGAGCGGGCGCGAGAACTGCAGATCGGAACGCCGGCCGAGGTATCCACTCCGTACATCAACACCATCCCTGTTGAAGAACAGCCATGGTTCCCCGGCAACGAAGACATCGAAAAGCGTATTCGTCAGTACTTGCGATGGAACGCTGCAATCTCTGTCACCTACGCAAACAAAGAAGCCGACGGAATCGGTGGGCATCTGTCTTCCTACGCGTCGTCAGCGATGTTGCTCGAAGTTGGGTTCAATCATTTCTTCCGCGGCAAAGAAGGCGCACTGGTCGGTGATCACGTGTACCTGCAGGGTCACGCATCGCCTGGCATCTACGCACGCGCCTATCTCGAAGGCCGGCTGAGCGAAGACCAGATGATGCGATTTCGCCGCGAAATCGGCGGAGGCGGGCTCTCGAGTTACCCGCACCCATGGCTTATGCCCGAGTTCTGGGAGTTCCCCACCGTCTCCATGGGACTCGGCCCACTGAATTCGATCTATCAAGCCCGATTCTCCAAATACCTCTATAACCGCCGCATCGATGACACCAGCGCGTCAAAGGTTTGGTGCTTTCTGGGCGATGGCGAAACCGATGAACCAGAAACGCTGGGTTCGATCTCACTCGCCGGTCGCGAACAGCTCGACAATCTGATTTGGGTCGTGAATTGCAATTTGCAACGCCTCGATGGACCAGTGCGCGGCAACGGAAAAATCATCCAAGAGCTTGAATCGGTATTTCGCGGTGCCGGCTGGAATGTGCTCAAGGTCATTTGGGGTGCCGGATGGGATGAGTTGTTAGCGAGAGACGTCGACGGCGTCCTCGTCGCCAAAATGAATGCAACGCTCGATGGTGAATGGCAGCGATACGCCATCGAAAGTGGCGCGTACATTCGTGAGCATTTCTTTGGCCCCGATCCGCGCTTGCGCAAACTCGTTGATCATCTTTCCGACGATCAGTTGCGTGCCCTGCCACGCGGTGGGCACGACTACAAGAAGGTCTACGCCGCGTACAAAGCAGCTTCCGAAACAACGGGTGCGCCCACTGTCATTCTGGCCAAGACCGTCAAGGGCTGGGCATTGGGTTCCACCGTCGAAGGCCGCAATGCAACGCACTCAATCAAGAAACTCAGCCACGATCAGATCATTGAGTTCCGTGACCGCTTGCAATTGACCGACCAGATTCCCGACGCAGTCATCGATGCGGACGCCCCTCCGTTTTATCGTCCACCGGCCGAATCGCCCGAAGCGATCTACCTCGCGCAACGTCGTTCTGAACTCGGTGGACCTCTTCCCAGCCGTTCATTGGAAATCCGACGTCCGCTCACTCTCCCCGACCCAACGGTCTATGACGAGTTTGCCAAGGGTTCTGGGACACAAGCGGTCTCCACCACAATGGCTTTCACTCGCTTGCTTCGCGGTCTCTGTCGTGCCGAAGAATTCGGCCCTCGAGTTGTGCCCATCATCCCCGATGAAGCGCGCACATTCGGAATGGAAGTTCTGTTCCGCGAACTTGGGATCTACGCGTCGCAAGGACAGCTCTACGAGCCAGTCGATCACGAACTTCTGATTTCCTATGTCGAATCAAAAAGTGGGCAGCTTCTCGAAGAGGGAATTACAGAAGCTGGTTCGCTTGCGAGTTTCACTGCCGCCGGCACGAGTTACGCGACCCGTGGCGTTCCGATGGTTCCGTTCTTCACGCTCTATTCAATGTTTGGGTTTCAACGTGTTGGCGATCTCATCTGGGCCGCCGCCGATGCACAAGCAAAGGGTTTCATCATCGGTGCCACCGCTGGCCGCACCACGTTGCTGGGCGAAGGCTTGCAACATCAAGACGGGCACAGTCTTGTTCTGGCCTCCACGGTTCCGACCTGCCAGGCGTACGACCCTGCGTTTGCTTACGAACTGGCCACAATCATCGAGTGTGGACTGCGACGCATGTACGGCGGACCAAACGGTGCTGGCGAAAGCGTTTTTTACTACTTAACGGCGTACAATGAGAATCAGATCATGCCCGTGCGCCCCGAGCACGTCACGAACGACGACATTATGAGCGGTCTCTATAAGTGGGCCGATGCTCCGGCCGACCTCGAAGCAAAAGCGACCATCGTGTTTTCGGGAACGATGAACCGAGGTGCTCTCGAAGCGCAGACCGCTCTTGCCGCTCGTGGTATCGGCGCGGAACTCTGGAGCGCTACCTCGTACAAGCGACTTCGTGAAGATGCTCTCACCGTCGAACGATGGAATCGCCTTCATCCAACTCAAACGCCACAAGTTGCGCAGGTCACCGATCAACTCGGCAACGCACCCGGCCCAATCGTTGCCGTCACCGACTTCATGAAAGCCGTGCCCGACCAAATCGCCCCTTACGTTTCGAAGCGATTCATCTCACTGGGTACCGATGGTTTCGGTCGCTCCGACACTCGCGAAGCATTGCGCCGATTCTTCGAGGTCGATGCCGCCAACATCGAAATTGCTGTGCTCTCGGCACTTGCGGCCGATGGCGTCATCGATGCATCCGTCGTGGCCTCAGCAATTGACGAACACGGGATCGATACCGAATCGCTCGATCCATTCCGGCTCTGAGTTTTAGCTCGAACGCTCGGCGGCCGCAGCTGCGCGCTGTCGATCAAGCCAACCCAACAACACGGCAACCGCTCGTGGGTCATGTCGCAGCTGATGCGCTCCGCCTTCGATGATGCGAAGGTCGGCGCTTCCGTGTGCATCAGCAAGAACACGAGCGTCGTACACCGGCACAACCTCGTCTTCTGATCCGTGCATAATCAACACGTCTCGTGGCGCAACGGAGCGAATCGCCGCTACAGCACGCACATCCCGAATCTCTTTCGACCATGCATCGAAATTTTCAGGGAATGAAGACGCTCGGATGATTCCGGTTTCACGAGCGTGTTGAAGAAGTCGCCGTGGATGATTGGCCCAATCGTCGAAATCGGCGGGCGAACCCATTGCCGCGACGCCGCGGATTTCTGGGTCAAGTGATGCGGCGACGATCGAAAGTGAACCACCACTTCCGTACCCCGCAGCCCACACACCGCTAACGCCTTCGACGGTGCGCAGGTACGCAGCTGCAGCGAGAAGGTCGTCGCGCCATCCGTGCAAGGAAAAATTGCCATCGGAATCGCCGGCGCCGCGAAAGTTGAAGACCAGCACCATCCAACCCATCTCGGTGGCGATGCGTTCGGCAAGTTCCGGGAAGGATCGAGCAGAGAGTGATCCGCCTTGATTCAGATTCGGAAAGCCATGACAGATCAGCAGCCCTGGAACAGATGTACCCGGTGCAATTCGCGGACGAGCTAAGTGTCCTGCAAGTTCAATGTCGCCTGACCGAAAGAGTTTCTCCACGGTCGTTATCAATCAGCTTTCGACGTCGACGAGACCGCTGCCATTGCCCTTGTAGGGCTTGTAACAACGGTTGCGAGCTTCGTTGACCGTGTCTGGTCCGAAGCAAATGTAGGTCTCGGCTTCCATCAGTTCTTCGATGATGGACGGATCGTCGATGTTGTCGACGTCGTAGACGACCTGCGTGCGCTTGTCGCCCACCCAACGGTTGTGTTCGAACTTCGTCGGACGATGCATGGATTTATCGTAGACGGCGGAGAACCAACGGCCGTTCTTTTGCCGGCGATTACTTGCCGGTTGGATCTTCAGGCATCGACAGTTCCGAGCCGATGGCGCCGATCGCTTCGAGATAGTTCTCGTTGCCCTGGATCACTTGAACGACCCAAACATCGTCGACCTCAAGGCCCGCTTCGGTCGCCTTTCCGATCACGAAGGCCAGCGCGTCATCTTCGGCTGCCACCAGCGGACCGCTTGCAACATTGTCAACGCCCTGAGCCCGGGCCACGCCACGCTCTTCGAGATAGTCGAGATGCCACTGCAGCAATTGCGCAAGTTCGTCGTAGGTCAACTGAGCCGTGACGTCATCGGGAAGAAGGTCAGCCACAAAGTCAACTGCTTCAGCCCGGTCGTAAACCGCGGCACGAGGTTGTCCGGCGAGTTGGCCCGCGAGGCGGCCAACGGCAAGGAGGCCGATCACGAGCACCGCAAGCGCGGAGAGGATGATGAAAACGACGATCACGATGTTCTCGTCGCAGATGTCAGCGGATCAGATGCCGATGCGCTGAGCAAGAAGCTCACGGTGATAGGTGGGATCACCGAAGAGAAGTTCCGAGGACTTCGCACGCTTGAAGTACATGTGTGCGGGGTGTTCCCATGTGAAGCCGATACCACCATGAATCTGGATGTTTTCGGCCGACGCATGGAAATACGCATCGGAGCAATAGGCCTTGGCCAGCGACGCAACTGCAGGCAGTTCGTCATTGAGTTCTGATGCACACCAGCCGGCGTAATACGCAGCGGACTTGGCCGATTCAACCTCGAGGAGGATGTCGGCGCACTTGTGCTTGATGGCCTGGAACGAACCAATCGGACGACCGAACTGCACGCGATCCTTGGCGTACTGAACTGCCATGTCGAGACACATCTGGGCTCCACCAACCTGCTCGGCGGCAAGGCCAACAGCGGCAAGGTCAAGGACGGTGGAAAGAACATCCCAGCCAGCGCCATCGGTGCCGATGAGCGTTCCTTCAACGTTGGAGAATTCGAGCTTGGCCTGCTTGCGGGTCTGATCCATGGTGGCCAGCGCCGTGCGGGTGAGACCAGCAGCATCGCCATCAACCGAGAAGAGGCTTACGCCAGCGGCGGTGCGAGCAGCAACGATGATCACGTTCGCGGTGTGACCGTCGATGACATAGGACTTCGTTCCGTTGATCTTCCAGGTTCCGCCATCGTTCTTCGCAGTTGCTTCGATACCGGATTCGTCCCAGCGACCATTCGGTTCGGTGAACGCAACCGTGGCGATGGTTTCGCCAGATGCGATGCCCGGAAGGATTGCGGCCTTGGCCGCGTCGTCACCGGACTGCATCACGGTGTTCGCAGCAAGAACCACAGAGGAGAAGTACGGCGCGCACAGAAGAGAGCGGCCCATCTCTTCAAGAACAACGATGAGTTCGACATAGCCATAACCCTGGCCACCGAACTCTTCGGGAATGGTGAGACTTTGCAGACCGAGTTGCTCAGCCATCTGCGCCCATACGACCGGGTCGTACCCGCGCTCGGTGTCCATCTGCTCACGAACATCGGCCTCTGAGGACTTTGCTTCAAGGAACTGACGAACGATATTGCGGAGCTCTTCCTGCTCTTCAGAGAAGGCGAAGTTCATGGCGGTGGCCTCCGGTAGCGAACGGGGGTGGATCCCCCGCCGGTTAGGTCGTTGCAGCATTTGCCGCAGGTGGTAGTTCTAGCCGAACCAGCCCAGAGGCGGCACATCTTCGGGCCAAGGACTCAGGTATCGGGAACGGGGATGGCCTGGCCGGCCCAAACCGCTCGGAAACGGTCGCTCCCACGACCAAGCGGTGCCCCTCAGCAACCACTCCCCTGCGAGACTGTTGAAATGACGCTGCTCCTTGCCGAAACCGGATACGAAGTCCATGCCGTCGTCGTCGGACCCATGGACAACAACGTGTTCGTCGTCCGCTGCACCGAGACCGGCGATGGAGTGCTCATCGATGCGGCCAATGAGCATGAACGGCTCTTGGAATTATGTTCGGCCCTTGGCGTTCGCCGCGTCATTGAAACGCACGGACACTGGGATCACATTCAAGCCGTACCCGCAGTTCGCGATGCCGGATACGACGTTGCTGTTACTGCTGCCGATTCAGAAATGCTCGAGGCCTACGACAGCATTTTGGAAGATGACAACATCATCGAAGTTGGCCGACTTCGTCTTCGCACGATCGCCACGCCCGGACACACTCGCGGATCAATGTGTTTCGCTCTTGAGGGAAGCCCACTGATGTTCTCGGGCGACACCCTTTTCCCAGGTGGTCCCGGAAACACCTCGTTCGAGGGCGGCGACTTCGCCACCATCATCGATTCACTCGACCAACGCCTCTTCACCTACAGCGCCGACACCATCGTGCTTCCGGGCCACGGCAACTGGACCACCATTGGCCATGAACGACCCCATCTGCAGGAGTGGGTCGATCGGGGCTGGTGACCCTCTTCACAGGCCCCGCAATTTCTCCTACGGCGGTAGTGCGAATCCCCCAGAGGTTCTAGACTGCTGCCCATGTCCCCCCTCTTTGCTATCGAGGATCTCCACGTCGCCACGGCCGGCGAGAACCCTGTCGAGATCCTGCGCGGCGTTGACCTCGCCATCGGCACCGGAGAAGTCCACGCCCTGATGGGCCCAAATGGCTCTGGCAAGTCGACCCTCGCTTCTGCACTCCTCGGTAGCCCCGAGTACCAAGTCACCTCGGGCCGCATTCTGTTCAAGGGCGACGACGTCACCGCATGGCCCACCGATGTTCGTGCCAAGGCCGGCATGTTCCTCGCCTTTCAATACCCACAAGAAATTCAGGGCGTCTCCGTTCTGAACTTCCTGCGCCAAGCGTGGTCAGCACGACGCGGCATCGATCTTTCGATGCTCGAGCTTCGGCTTGAAATCATGGACTGGATGACGCGTCTCGATATGGACCCATCGTTCGCCGATCGCTACCTCAACGAGGGTTTCTCCGGCGGCGAAAAGAAGCGCAACGAGATTCTTCAGATGGCGATTCTTCAACCCGAAATCGCAATCCTCGACGAAACCGACTCAGGTCTCGATATCGACGCGTTGCGTGTTGTCGCTAAGGGCGTGCGCGAAGTTCTCGCGGCCCGTCCCGAACTCGGCATTCTCGCCATCACCCATTACCAACGTTTGCTCGACGAACTCAATCCGTCGTTTGTGCACGTTCTTATCGACGGCCGAATCGTCGAATCAGGTGGTCCAGAACTTTCTCGCAAACTCGAAGCCGAGGGATACGACGCATGGCTGTAAGCGTCGACCCCATCGACGGAACCGCAATGAAGGCGCAGTTCCCGCTCCTTTCTCGCGAAGTACATGGCAAGCCGATCGTTTATCTCGACTCGGCCGCAACTTCGCAGAAGCCGATTGCGGTTCTGGATGCGATGGACGACTACTACCGCACGATTAATTCGAACGTGCACCGTGGTGTCTACATGATCGCCGAAGAAGCCACGAACCGCATGGAAATTGCTCGAGCACTTGTTCGAGATTTCATCGGTGCTCGTTCATCATCAGAAATCATCTTCACCAAGAACGCAACCGAGGCACTCAACCTTGTTGCTCAAGGTTGGGGCCGAGCAAACCTTGTGGCTGGCGACGTTGTCGTACTGAGTCACATGGAGCATCACGCCAACATCGTTCCGTGGCACATGCTTGTCGCTGAAATTGGCATTGAACTTCGCTGGATCCCACTCGATAGCGAAGGTCGCCTCGATCTCACCGAACTCGACACGTTGCTTAACGGGGCCAAGGTGCTTTCCGTAACAGCGATGTCGAACGTTCTCGGAACCATGAACCCTGTTCGCACCCTTACAGACGCCGCTCGCAAAGCCGGCGCGATCAGCATCATCGATGGCTGCCAGTCAGTTCCTCACAGCGCCACCAACGTTCAAGAACTTGGGGCCGACTTCGTTGCCTTCTCCGGCCACAAGATGTGCGGCCCAACCGGCATCGGCGTTCTTTACGGTCGCGAGGAACTCCTCGAAGCAATGCCTCCGTTCCTCGGTGGCGGCGAAATGATTCGCGATGTTCGTCTCGACGGATTCACCACCAACGATCTTCCTTGGAAGTTCGAAGCCGGCACTCCCCCCATCGCCGAGATCATCGGGCTCGGTGCCGCGGTTGAATGGCTTAATGGTGTGGGCATGGACAACATTCGAGCTCACGAAATCGCTCTCACCGAATACACAATCTCGACACTCCACGGACGGTTCGGTGATCGCATCCGCATCCACGGGCCATCGAGCCCGGCCGAACGCGGCGGAGTCTTCAGTTTCGATTTCGATGGCCTGCACCCCCACGACATTTCACAGGTGCTCGATCAGCATGCGGTCTGCGTTCGTGCTGGCCACCATTGCGCCAAGCCCCTCATGAAACTCCTCGGTATCGGCGCCACCGCCCGCGCTTCGGTCTACGTCTACAACGACACGACCGATATCGATGCCCTCGCCGACGCCCTCGATGCAACTGGCGCGTTCTTCACCCTCTAGTCCCCTACGCTCACAACAACCCCACGCACAGGGAGTGCCGCCAATGCCCGGCCTCGAAGACCTCTACCGAGAGATCATCCTCGACCACTACCGCAACCCGCGTAACCGCGGCGAGCTTGAAACCCCCCCGGCGCTTCGCGTCGAGGGTTTTAATCCGCTGTGCGGCGATGAAATCGTGCTGTATCTCGACTTCGATGCCAACGGTGGCGTGGCCGACATTCGTATCTCGGGTCAGGGCTGCTCAATCAGCCAGTCGTCAGCCTCAATGATGTCTGCCGCAGTCAAGGGAAAGTCCGTTGCCGAAATCGACGAACTCACGCGCGCATTCAAAGCGATGATGTCGATTCACGAAAACACCCTCGAAGGCGCCGAGACCGCCGAACCAATCGATGCCCCCGACGTGAAACTCGGCGACCTCGAAGCACTCCGTGGCGTCGTGAAGTTCCCGGTTCGCATCAAGTGCGCAACGCTTGCCTGGAACACGCTCGCTCAAGGCATCGAAGAAGCTTCCGCCTGAGCAGTTTCTGGTGCTTTAACTCGTTTACGGAACGAACTCGTAACGAATAGGGCACGTGTCAACATGATTGACCATTACTCGCGGTAACCACTTCGACTCACCAGTGAGTTCAAGGTTGCGAGTGTGCGCGGCAATCGCTAGGGCTGTTTCTTGCAGTTCGGCGCGAGCCAATGCCTGACCAAGGCAGAAGTGCGGGCCCATGCTGAACGTAAATGACCACATCGTTGGGTCACGAGTGATGTCGAAGCGATTCGGGTCCTCGTAGCGAAGTGGATCGCGATTTGGACCACCGATAATCGTGGTGACCGCTTCACCTGCGTCAAATTGCAGCCCAGCCAGTTCGGTGGCCTTTGTCGTCTTATTCCCCGACGCATAGAACCCAGGTCGAAACCGCAAAACCTCTTCCACCGCGCCACGAACTAACTCTTCGGGATTCGATCGGAGAAGTTCGAGTTGGTCCGGGTGTCGAGCGAACTCGAGGAACATCGAGGTCATCACGCTCGAGGTCGTTTCGATCGCGCCAGCGAAGATATTGGTGAAGAGGACAATGAGTTCTTCATTGCTAAGTCGGTCGCCATTCTCTTCGACTTCGATCAGACGAGTCAGAAGATCATCTCGAGGTTCTGCTCTTCGACTTTCAACGAGTTGGCCTACGAACTCCATCGCTACAGCAAATGTTGCATTGGCACGATCGCGAATCTCCTGAGTGACGTTCGGGCCAAATGCGTCACCAGCACCGCCTTGCATCTTCTGACCAACCTCTGCCGCTTCAGCCGGAGAGATTTCAAGGAACGAGGCGATTGAAAGAAACGGAACGATTCGAATGTGTTCGCGCACATCGAATTCACCTGTATCGGCATGACGTTCAAGAAGGTCCCGCACATGTTGGCGAACCACTGGACGAACTATGTCGGCCGACTTCGGGGTGAGGGCCCGATTCACTAAGCCACGCAAACGGCGGTGGTCCTCGCCGTTCAGCGCTCCAATCGAATAGCGCCGCCATTCATAGAGCGGATCTCCCGGCTTGAAGCCACGAGCCTCGATGTACTCGAGTCCCTCGTTGATGAACTCGGGTCGCTTCTTAATTTCTTCGGCGTCGTCCCAACGCAGGATCGCTTTGATCCCCTCTGGCGTAACTGCCGTGCGATGGTTCTCCCGCAGCTCAGCAAGAATCGGATACGGATCCGCCCAATAGACATCCTCATCGAGTGGAACGACGGGAAGGTTGGAGGCCATTACGACGATCCTGTCAGATGCTGATGACTCCGTCGATGCCCTTTGCTAAAGCGAAGCATCGTTCGGTTGGTCCACCACTGTCATGACTGGTGATATCGATCACGACGCTGTTCCAAACATTGGACCAATTCGGGTGATGATCGAGTTCTTCGGCAACCGGAGCAACCCGATTCATGAACGCCCAGGCTTCAGCGAAGTTGGCGTAGGTGAACTCGCGATGCAGATGCCCATCGACCATTTCCCATTCGGGAACGCTCACCAATCGATCGGCGACTTCTTCAGCAGAGAGGACGCGATCCCGAGGGCTCATGCGAATGGATCGGCGAAGGGGTCAGCAGCAGCCGGCGGCGCTTCGTCTTCGGCCCACTCGGCATAGCCAGTGCGCTCGAGTTCGTCGGCGAGATCGGGGCCGCCAGCGGCAACGATGCGACCTTGGGCCAGCACATGCACGACATCGGGCTTCAATTCTTCGAGAAGACGTGAGTAATGCGTAATGGCAAGAACGCCGAGATTGAATTCGGTTGTTGCCGCTTCAACGCGGCGCGAGCACGCACGAAGGGCGTCGACATCGAGACCAGAGTCGAGTTCATCGAGAATGGCGAACTTCGGACGAAGGACGGCGAGTTGCATGGTTTCGTTGCGCTTCTTTTCGCCACCGGAAAGGTCGACGTTCACGGGACGATCAAGAAGTCGGGTGGCCAAACCAATGCGTTCAGCTTCGGCAGCAACGGTTGTGTGAACAACCGAGGAGTCGCGACCAAGCGCCGAGAGGGCTTCAGTGAGGAGCTCTTCAAGACTGACGCCAGGGACCTCGACCGGATACTGCATTGCCAGGAAGAGTCCGGCTTTCGCTCGTTCGTAGGTGGGAAGCCCGAGGAGATCAACACCGTCGATCGATACCGAACCACCGGTGACGGTGTAGCCGGGCTTGCCCATCAGTACATGCGAAAGCGTTGACTTACCTGCGCCGTTCGGGCCCATGACGGCATGAACCTCGCCCGACTTCACGACAAGATCGACACCATTCAGGATCTGGCGACCAGCAACCTCGGCCGTAAGTCCTTGAATTCGAAGTTCACCCATGTCAGTCGATCTCCACGTACACGTCGGCATCGTCGATGCGCACGACATAGGTCGGAACAGCTTTGGTCGCGGGAAGAGAATTCGGGATGCCAGTTTCGAGCGAGAAGCAACTGCCGTGTTTCGGGCATTCGAGTTCACAGGACTTCGGGTGCACTTCACCCTCGGAGAGCGAGACATCGAGATGGGTGCAGCGATCACCAATTGCGTAGAACGCGCCGCCGATATGGGCGAGAGCGATACGCACAGACCCAAAATCGAATCGTCGAACCTCGCCAACGGGAACATCCTGGACAGAACAAACACGTTCGAGCGTCATGAGTTCACTCCTGCATCAAGTCGTTCATCGATTGCGGCCGCAATCAACGGCACTGCAGCAGCGACCGGGAACTCTTCAAGGACTTCGTCGAAGAATCCGGCAACAATCAATCGCTCAGCGATTTCGGTCGGCACGCCACGACTTTCCAGGTAGAAGACCTGTTCTTCGTCCACCGGACCAACAGTTGATGCGTGGCTGCACTTCACATCGTTCGTTTCAATTTCCAGATTCGGCACCGACTCCGCCCACGCAGTGTCGGAAAGCTTCAGATTGCGATTGGTCTGGAAGGCGTTCGTGCCCCGTGCGTCTTTTTCAACACGAATGAGGCCGGTATAAATCGAGCGGGAATGCCCGCCAACGGCACCCTTGAACAAAAGGTTGGAGTTCGTATCGGGCGCCGCATGATGCTGAAAGGTGCGGAAATCAAGCGTTTGCGAACCAGTGCCGAAGTACACGGCGCTGAGGTTGCCCGTTGCCCCACGGCCAATGAGTTCGCAATCGGTACGCATGCGGCCGTAGTCGCAACCGAGGCCAGCATGCGACGAGGTCAGTGTGCCGTCGTTGAGCACACGACTCACCTGTGAAGCGATCTGCCACACACGCGGACCACGCATTTGCACATTGCCGTACGACAAGCGTCCGGCGCGATCGACGTCGAGTTCGACAAGCGGAGAAACGAGTGCAGTGATATCGGCTGAACCATGCCAGTCGAGAATGCGCACATCGGCATCGGCGCCGACCCGCACAACAAGGCGAGGGTAAACAGCCGAACCATCGATATCGATCCAATCGATAATGGCGATCGGTGCGTCGACCGTGACACCGGCGGGCACATGCACGAGCACGCCATCGAGGAAGTGGGCATCGTTGAGGCGACCGAACACATCGGGCCCGCCATCGGCCACAACGCCGAGCGAGGTCTGCGCATCGGGGCCATCGACTAACGAGCCGACGTAGACACCCTTCGCCACAAGCGCTTCGTCGAGTCGTGCCGCAACCACGGAACCGTTTCGAACCACGACACTGCCGGCGAGATGACCCAGGGAGTCGAGAAGCGCAGCCGCTCCAGCGGGAACACCCTCGGATCGATCGCTGACAATGGCCCATTGGCTCAGATCGACATCGGCAACGCGGCTGTAACGCCAGACCTCTTCTTCGGAGGAAGGCATGGCGAACTGGTCCGTTTGGACGGCCGCGGAACGTCGATCAACAAGCCACTGGGGGGAAGACACGGGAATAATCCTACCCGCATAGGAGAAATTACGGCCAGTTTAGGAACGCCCGAATCTCCGCTTCAGTCGACCCATCCGGCTATTGGCTTTCTTCTGCTCGGCTTCGAGTTCAGCGAGGATCTGCGGACCAATGGCGTTCACAATGTCTTCGGCCTCATCGAGGACTTCGGCAATGCCTTCGCCTTCGGGTTCAGGGGGAACGGGTGGAGCAATGAGCGACCCATGGCTCCAGTCGACATCAACAAGGCGCAGTTCGAACTTGGAACAGTTCTCGGGGCATCGCCAAGGAGCTTCGGGAGCCAGGTCGAGATTGCACTTCCGCACGGTCTCACCGTTGGCGTAGCTGCGACTTTCGTACTGCTTACATTCCTCACGCATCGACATAGTTAAAGTCTCGCATTCTCAGATCAGGAATCCAACGCGAGCCCAAGATCAGGCGAGCGGGTCAATCGCCAACGAGCTGCGGTGACGACCGCAATTGCTCCCAAGGTCGCAGCGAGCAGGGTGCACACCAAACTCACCGGTGTAACTGAATCGTTGAGCAACAACACGCCACCAAGCGCCGTGAACAACGCGTTGATCTGCGCACTGGCCGCAACGGCAGTAACTCCAGCGGCCGGCAGCGCCGCTGTTCGCAATACGCGCCCGACGGTACCGAACAGCGCAACGGCGAGTGCTGCAGCCAATGCACCCCAAATTGTCCACGGTTGCTGCAGGGTGCCAAAGATCAGACCGAGGGGAAGGAGAACGATGCTCCCGCTGATCATTGTTGAAGAAACGATTGTCGTTGGGTTGAGTCCATCTTCCACAGCCAGTTCCGAAGTTCGCAACCCAATCACTTCAACCGCAACAAACCCAACGGCTATCGCGGCACCGGCCCAGGTCACTGAATCGACGCCGTCTCCCCCGGCAGCGACCGTAAGCCCGATAATCGCGGCGAGCGAAGACCCCAATGCTGCAAAGGTTGAGAATCGGCCCGAGCGATCGCGCACCAACAATGCAACAGCCGGTGTGCACGCGAGCGCGAGTCCGGCAAGAGGTCCATCCAGAGTTCGGAACATCGTTCCGGCCGCAACAAGCCCAACCAACTGGATGGCGACGGCGATTCGACCCGAACGGACACGCAGTGGATCGAGCCAGGACCCTGCTCCCTGACGACGAGCAATTGCCACCGCAACGAGCGCTCCCATGGCAACGCGGAAACCGACAATGCCGATTGCCGGGCCGCTGCCATAGCGCCACGCGATATTGCAGCCTGCGAACAGGACCGACGAAATGAGAACGTCGGCAACAGCGCGATGCTCGCGCCGTTCAATCAGATGTGTGTCGTTCGCGTCGATGACGTGAGCGTAAGGCAGCCGAACTAGCCGACTGAACCTTCCATCTGCAGTTCAATGAGACGACTCCACTCCACCGCGTATTCCATTGGCAGTGTGCGAGTGATCGGTTCAATGAAACCGTTGACGACCATGCCCATGGCCTGTTCGGAAGAAAGACCGCGACTCATGAGATAAAAGAGCTGTTCTTCGGCAACCTTCGAGACCGTTGCCTCGTGGCCGATGACTGCATCGCCCGAACCGATTTCCATATACGGGAATGTGTCAGAGATGGATTCATCGTCGAGGATAAGTGCGTCGCACTGCACGTGGCTCTTGCAGCCGTAGGCATCGTCTTCGACGCGGATGAGACCGCGGTACGAGGTGCGGCCGCCGTCTTTGGAGATCGACTTCGAAACGATCTTCGAGGTGGTCTCGGGCGCGGCGTGAACCATCTTCGAACCAGTGTCTTGATGTTGACCAGGGCCGGCATAGGCAACAGACAGAACCTCACCCGATGCCTTGGGGCCAACGAGCCACACCGCTGGGTACTTCATGGTGAGACGAGAACCAATGTTTCCGTCGATCCATTCCATGTGGCCTTCGGCTTCAACACGAGCACGCTTGGTGACGAGGTTAAACACGTTGTTCGACCAGTTCTGGATGGTCGTATACGTAACGCGAGCACTGGGCTTGACGATGATTTCAACGACTGCTGAATGCAGCGAGTCGGAGGTATACACCGGCGCCGAACATCCTTCGATGTAATGAACCTGACTGCCTTCGTCGGCGATGATCAGCGTGCGTTCGAACTGACCCATGTTTTCCGCGTTGATGCGGAAGTAGGCCTGCAGCGGCATTTCGACTGAAACGCCCGGTGGGACATAGATAAACGAGCCACCTGACCACACTGCGGAGTTGAGTGCAGAGAACTTGTTGTCGTTCGACGGAATAACGGTGCCGAAGTAGGCACGAACGATTTCGGGATGCTCACGAAGCGCTGTGTCCATATCGGTGAAGATGACGCCTTGTGCTTCAAGATCTTCACGGTTTTTGTGGTACACAACTTCGGATTCGTACTGCGCGGTAACGCCGGCGAGGTACTTGCGTTCGGCTTCGGGGATTCCGAGCTTCTCGTAGGTTTCCTTCACTGAGTCGGGAAGTTCATCCCACGCATCGACCTGATGATCGGTCGGCTTGATGTAATAGAAAATGTCGTCGAAGAAAATCTCTGACATGTCGCCGCCCCAGTTGGGCATCGGACGCTTGAGGAATTGTGCGTAGGACTTGAGGCGGTAATCGCGCATCCAGTCGGGCTCGCCCTTCATCCACGACATCTCTTTGATGATGTTTTCGTCGAGGCCGCGCTTGGGCTTAAAGACGTAATCCTCAGCGTCGCTCCAGCCGAGTTTGTACCGGCCGAGGTCAAGATCAAGTTCGGTGCTGGCCATCAGGGGGCTCCAGGAGGATGGTTGAGATAATTTCTCCTATGGCGATAGTAACAAATACCCCGGGCCAATCAACCCTCTAAGGGCACATTCCCTTAGGACTGACCAGAATCGCCGGAACTGGCGAATGCCGCTTTCAGCCGATTGAAGCCTTCATCGAGGCCAACCGATGGCTCCCAACCGAGGATCCTTCTTGTCTCGCGCTGGTCAAACCAGTGGGCGACCGATAACTGTCGAGCGGCGAAATGGGTGAGTGGCGGCTCAGAGCCTGGCCACACCCGATCGAGGGCCGAACCGATCCGAGCGGCAATTGGAGCAGGTATCGACCTGGGCGAGCGAGTGACTCCTGCAGCCTCAAGAATCGAAGCAACCAGATCGCGTAACGGGCGCGGTTCGCCGCCAGTGACAACCAGTGGCGCCAGCGTCGCTTCGTCGCCCGCGTTGCAGTGATTGAGCGCGGCGACGATCGCTGTCGCCGCGTCGTCGACATAGGTCGTGTCCACCAGCGCCCGCCCGCCATCGGGCAGCGCCAATCGACCCGAGCGAGCACGATCAACGATTCGACCGATGAGTTGCGTGTCGCCAGGGCCCCACACCAGATGCGGACGAATCATGACCGTCGGAACGGTTGTTTCTTTGCGCACGAACGATTCGGCCATGGCTTTTGAGCGCGTGTATCCGTCGCCTCCGTCGTAGTCGGCGGCGAGCGCCGTCGATCCGACACTGGGAGCGTCGTGAAAGGCCACCGACGGACTCGAAATATGCACAAACCTGCCGCTCGCCGTTGCCGCCGCCAGTGCGTTGCGAGTTCCGTCAACGTTGATGGCCAGCATCTCGTTCCACGACGCTTTCGGAGCAACAAGGGCAGCAAGGTGAATCACCGCATCGGCATTGCGTGCTGCGTGCAGAACAGCCGAGCGATCGCGAATGTCGCCTCGATCATCGATTGCAGTTGAGCCCGATGCGCTGCGTTGAAAACAGACCACATCGTCACCCCGCGCCACAAGGAGATTCGCAACCGTCCTGCCAAGAAGACTCGAACCGCCCGTGACGAGAACCTTCATCGTCCCGCCAAAAATGCCGAAGCAGATGCGGCCAAGAGTTCTCGTTTCACCTTCGACTGATGCCTGATATCGACAGGCAACTCCCCTTCGAGCACTGCAGCGATGGCGAATGCTGAACCAGCGCGGACCAACGCCGTCGTTTCAGGATCAGCAAGCCGCAGTTTCCCTTCAGCCTGAATCACCACCGCGATTGCTTGGGTTCCCTTGGGGCCAATTCCAACGACCGCGACTTGGCGCCCCAAACTCTTTCCAATCGGATCCTCAACCAACGCGCACGGGACAACCTGAGTCGCGAGGAAAAGAGCGTGTTGTAAGCGGCCGAGTTGATGAAGATCGCCATTCGCAGCGAATCGCCCGAGATCGCCAGTGCGATGGAATCGAACACCGTTAAGCAAAACCTCGGAGCGATGTTCGGTTGACCATTCCTGTTCGTAACCCTCGAACATCCATGAAGCATGAACGGCCAGTTCTCCCCATTCGCCGACTGGTACCGGTTCAGGGTTCGAATCATCGAGCGAAACGACAACAGCCTGAGCCCCGTTGAGAATCTTGCCGGTATTGGTTCCGTCGCCAATCTGCTGCGTTGCGCCCACGCCGTCGGTCAATGGCATTGCTTCGGTCATGCCCCAAGGCGAACGAATATCGGCATCGGTGACTTCAGCAATCGCAGTTGCCAACTCGGTGGAGATCGGAGCACCAGCGAGCATCACGAGACGAAGTTTGGCTTTACGACCCTCAGCGGTGGCGACGATTCGGCGAGCCGATGCTGGCGAAAGCCAAGCCACGTCGACCTGCGATGAAGCGAGCACCTTGGCGAACCGATCAAAGTCGAGCTCGGATGGTTTCGTGACATCGATTTCGGGCAACACACACGGAACCCCGAGCGCGGGCCCGAGGAGAATGAACGGCGCGAACGATGTAACAAATCCGTGTTCGTTCGACATCGCAAACGATTCATGAATCACATCGCGTTGCGCCGCTAAGGCCCCATGCGAGTAACGAACAGGTT
This sequence comes from uncultured Candidatus Nemicrothrix sp., assembly GCA_903867185.1. GTDB lineage: Bacteria > Actinomycetota > Acidimicrobiia > Acidimicrobiales > Acidimicrobilacustridaceae > Acidimicrobilacustris. Next base: position 23,647 of record CAIPQK010000145.1, read on the forward strand.
TGGCGGGACCAGTTGAACCTGAGGTGTGCACAATTGCGGCCTCAAGCTCCGGAGCGAGCCGCGGCAGTTGCGATTGAGACGTGGACCGATGTGTCGTCAACGAAAGTGCACGTGGGAATCGACTGGTGCAGATCATTCGCGCTCCAGGTGTCCAGCCCAGGGTTCTCGCTGCCGCCAGAGTTTTTGCCGTACCGAATACCCACTGTGGGTTTGCTCCTCGAAGCACCGTTCGAAGTCCTCGGGCACCGAGTCCGCTGTCGGCAACCACAAGAGCCCCACCGGCAAGCCATACGCCGTATGCCGCGGCGAGCAGTTCCGCTCCGGGCGGCACGAGCATCGCAACACGGTCGCCGACTTCAAGCCCCGCCCCCACCAGCATGCGAGCAATGTCTTGGGCCTCGATCGCTAATGACTCCCACGAAACGGAACCGCTGCGATCAGTAAATGCCGCGGTCTTGTCTCGGGAACGAGAACCAAGCGCTTCGGTTATCGCGACGAATGATCTGTGATCAGCCGAGACGTGTTTGGAGTTGTCCCGCCCGAGCGATGAGGGATCGGGACCAAGCACATCGTCAAGCCACACTGCAGCGACTGCAGCCATTGGCTCGTCGAGTGGCACCAGGTGTGCAGCTTCAGGGAAACGGTGAACATCACCATGAGGTGCCCGCCGCAGCAGATCGGCAAGAAAGCGATCGTGGAATACCGGGTCACGACCACCCCAGACGAGCAACAACGGAACCTGAAGGTTCGAAAGGTTGTCGGCTGACTTCTTCAGCGCCAACCATGACTCGTCCTTTTCACTCAATGGAATGTCGGCCACAAAGTCTGCAACCGCAGCGCGACGATCGGCTTTCCGGTACGGAGCGCGAAGTGCTTCTCGAAACTGCTTCTTCGTCATAGCTGCAGTGCCGGCAACAAAGACAGAAGTACGACGGCACAGCAGATCAACGAATCGACGCGCCGTTGAAATGAGTGGCGGCACCTTCGTGTTTTCGGGCAGACCAACTCCGGTATTACCCAGAATTACGGCGCGCACATCGAGCGAGGAAACCGCACCGAGCGCTACCGGGCCGCCCCAATCGTGGGCAGCGAGCACAAGCGGACCTGAAGTGTGCTGTTCGCAGAATGCAACAAGTTCTGCGACTCGCTCTTCGAGTGTTCGACGCATCGAGCGCTGCGACCAACCCATCCCGGTTTGATCAACAGCGATTACTCGCCATTCGGGGCTCAGCGTTTCGAGGAAGTCTTTCCAGAGATATCCCCACGTGGGATTGCCATGAACGCAGACAATGGTTCCGCGGAGCCCTTCGCCGGTATCGAGAATGCTCCATTCCACATCGGCGAGACCAGTACGTTCGATACGAACCGTTCGGTGCCAGTGTGGATCAATCCCCCAACGTTCCCAGTCGGCGACAGAGGGAGTTTCAATCTTCAACGCGTACTACCAACGCAGTTCGGCAACCGAACAATTGAGTCCTGATCCGATTCCCATGAGAAGTACGCGGTCGCCGGTCGTCAACTGATCTGCAGTAACCGACAAGGTGTACGGAACTGCTGCTGGCCCAATGTTTCCAAACTCGGGATAAGTGAGTGGCACACGAGTGGTATCGATCGACAACAACTCACAAAGTTTCGTGGTGTGCACAGCCGAGACCTGATGAAGAATGTACGTGTCGCAGTTCGACCACTGCCATCCTTCAGCCAACGCGTCATTGAAGGTGACTTCAGCAAGATCAAGACCTGACTCGAGAAGCGCCGCTGTGTCGGTGCGCATCTCATCGAGATCGCCAACACAGAGGTCGTGATACTTCGTTGCTGCTCGTGTGACTCCCCCAAGGAACTGATGCGAACCCTGACGAGGACCGCCCATCACCATCGCTGCTGCACCTGAGCCGAGGGTGAGCGATGCGAACTGATCGAACACATCGGTGAGCGTGGAAGATGGGTCTTGGAGGCGAGCAATGGTCTGTGTCTGTGGTTGACGGCTCCCTTCACCGTCGACGATGAGCGCAACCCTTGCTTGGCCTGACTCGATCATCGACGACGCGAGCGTCATGGCGTTGATGAAACCCAAGCACGCATTGCCGAGGTCAAAGTTCATTGCATTCGGTGAAAGACCCAACCGGTTATGTACGGCGCAAGCGATGCTGGGTTCCAGGTGGTGCTTGCACACCGAGGTGGAAATCAGCAGATCGACTTCCTCGGGAGCAACACCCGCCTGTTCAAGAGCAAGAGCTCCGGCTCGGGCTGCGGCGTCATCGAATGTGACGTCTTCAGGCCACCATCGACGCGCTCGGATACCAGCGACTGATTCAAGAAGTCCGGGACGAACACCAACGCGTTCGTAGGTTTCGGCCAGTTGTTCGTCGATCCACGCCGAGGTGATGACCTCGGGAGCATCCACATGGGAGACCGACCACACATGGGATCGGGTGAACGTAACCGGTGAACTCACCTATGCAGCCTAGGGCCCGATCGGCCGGTTCGGAAGATCGTCAGCCCAATAGCGCCGGAGCAAGGCGTTGCCACGTCTCCATAGGGATCGAAGTCCCGTCGGATGGGAGAACCTGGATGCAAACGTGATCGGCACCGGCATCGTGATGGGCCTTGACCCGATCGGCAATCACACCTTCATCGCCCCACGCCACGATGGCGTCAACAAGGCGATCGGAACCGCCATCGGCAATATCGGCGTCGGTAAATCCGAATCGCTTGAGATTGTTCGTGTAATTCGGAAGCGTGAGGTACATCGACATGTGGCCGCGTGCGATCTCACGAGCTTTCGCTGGATCGGTTTCGAGGACAACAGCTTGTTCGGGGCACAACCAACCACGAGCACCCATGACCTCGCGCGCAAAAGCAGTGTGTTCGACCGGGATGAAATACGGATGCGCTCCCTGCGTGCGTTCTGCGGCGAGCTCAAGCATCTTTGGCCCAAGCGCGGCCAAAACTTTTTGTGGCGGAGCGCTCGCCGGTGCAGCTGTGAACAATCCATTGTCCATCCCGTCGAGGTACGACTTCATCGCCGAATACGGCTTTGAATAGTCGTGACCACGCAACCCCGACACCATCACTTCGTGACTCACGCCAAGGCCAAGCAGAAAGCGATCAGGGAACGCTTCAGAAACGGTGTTCCACGCCGAGTTGGCGCAAAGCGCATCTCGGGCGTAAATCGAAGCGATACCCGTGGCGACAACCATCTTCTTTGAAGCGGCCAGCAACAACGTTGAGCTGACGAACGATTCTCGACCGATCATTTCCGGGATCCACAAAGCCCCGTATCCCAACTCATCAATTTCAGCGGCAGTCTCCTGCGCCTGAGACGAAGGAACAAGGTCAAGTTGATAGGCCCACAGGCCAACGCGTCCAAGATTCATGCCCTCACCATAGGCAACGACAGCAGTTCATGACGATGTCGGCTCTACACTTGCCGACGTGCTGACGAACCCCGTCGATTCGCCTGATGAGGCAAGTTCCCCGCTAACTACGGAGGAAACGCGCACTCGTCGCATCAACCCTGGCATGGCGATTGCCGGCGGAATCGCGCTTGCTGGTTGTGTCGCCGTCGGCGTTATCGACCCGAATACAACGCACATATTCCCCGCCTGCGCCTTTAAGGCGATGACCGGGCTTGATTGCCCGGGTTGCGGAATGACACGCGGACTCCACGCGCTACTTCACGGAGACGTGATCCGAGCCATGAATCACAATATTTTGCTCGTCGTCATTCTTGCCACAAGTGCGGTGTGGTTCGGCTGGAATGCGATTTCTCGGCGCATGGGTAAGCGCCAACTTCACTTCGCATTCAAACGCAATACCTGGATCGCTATCGGTCTTGCCGTGTTTGCGTTCTGGGTTGTGCGCAATCTTCCCTGGGCCCCGTTCAACTGGCTCGGTTCAGGTGCTTAATTACTTTTGCTGACTGTCAGTCGATGCGGCGCATCTGTGCTCGATACATCTTGCCTCGTTCGGCGTAATCGCGAACGGCAATTTCTTGGATGAACGGTTGGTTCGGGCCGACCTCACGCAACTTGGCAGGTACACCCAGCGCCATCATGCCGGTCGGCACTTCCATCCGGTTCGGCACTACGGCGTTTGAACCCACGAGCGAACCTGAACGAACGATCGCTTCATGAAGCACAACCGAGCCATTACCCACAAGTGAGTTGCTTTCGATCGTGCAGCCTTCAAGGTGAACGATGTGGCCAATTACACAATCGTCACCAACAATTGTTGGCCTTGTCGGGATGCAGTGGATCACGGTTCCGTCTTGAATCGAGGTTCGCTCACCAATGCGAATGCCGCCGTTATCGCCGCGCAGAACTGCACACGGCCAAATCGTGCTTTCGGCACCGATCGTGACGTCACCAATAACAACAGCTTCGGGATGCACCCACGCATCGGGATGGATGTCAGGGACCATGTCTCCGAGTGCATAAATCGCCATGATTTAGAACGCCACCCGACCGTAGCCACCGCGGAAGAACACGAGTGCTCCGCCTTCATGTTTCACATCAAGATCGGTGACAGCGCCGAGGACGATGTCGTGATCGCCACCGTCGAGAACTGAGTGCAGATCGCAATCGATGTACGCGAGCACACCGTTAAGGAGCGGCGCACCATTTGCCGATCGCTTCCAACCGATCTCAGAAAACTTGTCGTCAGCCTTCGACCCGAACACGCGACTGACGTCTTCTTGGTCGTCAGCGAGGATGTTCACGCAGAACTTGCCGGCTTCACGAAGCTTGGCCCAGCTCGCCGAAGTCTTCGACGCGCTGAAAAGTACAAGCGCGGGATCGAGCGACACCGACGTAAAGGAGCCGATCGCCATGCCAGCGGGCCCATCATCGGTCATTGCGGTAATGACAGTGACGCCAGTGGGGAAATGCCCGAGCACCTGGCGGTACTTGGCACCATCAAACGGAGTTGTCTTCGAATTCTCGCTCACAAGGGCGAGATCCTAGGCGAGGGTGATCGTCAATCCCTCGTAGGCGGCGGTAATCGAGCCAACGCCCAATCCCCGTCCGGTTTCCTGTGCTTCGACAAGAAGTCGGTCAAGCATGTCATCGTCATGGCTCGGATCGTGGTGGAACAGCACCAACTGTCCAACCTCTGTTGCCGCAGCAACACGAACGGCGTAGCCAACTGTGCAGTGACCCCACGCGGGCTTACGTAAATATTCCTCGGGCGTGTATTGCGCATCGTGGATGAGCACATCGACGCCCTGACAGAGTTCGAGGACGGCCGGCTCGATCGAAATGCCATCGGCAGGTTCTTGATGGTCACTCACATATGCCACGGAGAACCCATTGCGCTCGACCCGATAACCGAAGGTGGTGTCGGTGTGAGGAACTTCAAGCGCGGTGACTTTGGCGCCGGCAATTTCATGAACGCCTTTTTCCAACGTGAAAAAAGAAATCTTGCTTGGAAGGTCCTGACGAGTCACCGGGAAAAACGGCGGCCGCATCAACTCGTCGAATGCCTGAGCAAAACCAACACCATCGTGAGACGGTCCATAAACATCGAGCGTTGATCCGGCAAGAAGTAACGGCTGACAGAACGGAAGTCCTTGGACGTGGTCCCAGTGCAAATGCGTAACCAGCGCGTGGGCGTGTAGTTCTTCCCCGGGTTTCTGATCTGCACCGAAGTAACGCACACCAGTGCCGAGATCGAGGAGGATCGGATCGAAATCGTCGTCGCGAAGAACAATGCTCGCGGTGTTCCCGCCGTAACGCGAGGTGCTTTCGCCGGCGCACGGCGTTGAACCTCTCACTCCGTAGAACGTGATTTCCACTCTCCACCTCCTCCCCTGCAAGAACGAACTGCGAACGCTAGGACAAGGGCCAAACGATGTGAAGGGCGAGTGACATGTCTCACACCACCCTGATTCTCGCTACCTTCGGTAGATGGAGATCAACGCCACCACAATCGAAACAAGCGAACTGACCTACGGGTGCCTCACCGCTGGCGAATCAGGCCCGCTTGCCCTTTGCCTCCACGGGTTTCCTGACACCGCTCATGGATGGCGATATCTCCTTCCCGCCCTCGCCGATGCCGGCTACCGGGCGGTCGCCCCCTTCATGCGGGGCTATGCGCCGACCTCGATTCCGGCCGATGGCCAGTACCACGTGGCCACGCTTGCTCGTGATGCCACCGCACTTCATGAAGCACTCGGCGGTGACAGCGATGCCGTCATCATCGGCCACGACTGGGGAGCGCTCGCGACGTACGGCGCGGCGACGTACGCGTCTGACCGGTGGCGGCGCGTTGTCACCGCTGCGGTTCCGCCCCCGGCTTCCATGGCAAACGCCATGACCACCTACGACCAACTCAAGCGATCGTGGTACATGTTCTTTTTTCAAGTTGGTCTCTCTGATTACGTCGTTTCGGCGAACGACCTTGAGTTCATTGACCGACTCTGGTCTGACTGGTCACCCGGCCACGATGCAACCGTCGACATGAGCCACATCCGCGCTTCACTTGGGAGTCGCGAAAATCTTGACGCCGCACTTGGCTACTACCGCGCAACTTGGGGCAGCGAACCAGTATCCGCTGCGTACCAAGACATCCAGGACGTGCTCGGTTCGCCGCCCCCGCAACCGACGCTTTACATCCATGGACGCAACGATGGTTGCGTTGGTGTTGAGTTCGCAGAAAACGTGGCCGCCAAACTCAGCGCAGGATCACAATCAGTGATTCTTGAAGGAGCCGGGCACTTCACCCAGGTCGAGAAGCCCGAAGAATTCAATCGTCTGGTATTGGATTTCATTCAGCCCTGAGGGCGACAGCGAGCTTAAAGGTCATGGCAACGCGAGAGTGCCGTCGTTGCGTTCAACCGCCAATCCGTCACGGACCAAAGAATCGGCGGCACGCACTGCGTCGAGATCGCCGCCATCTCGATCGTTCCAACCGCACGCGGCTCGAAACTCTTCGGGCGAAACCTCGACGCCAGTCCTCAAGACATCGAGCAATCGCGCGCGACCTTCACGAAACGACCCAACAAATTTTGATTGTCCCTTACTGACTGCGGCTGAACCGATTGCCGGATCGGGCTCAGCGGAACCTCCTGCAAACCACGAACAGGTCGATGAGGTTGGACACACTTCGCAATTAGGAGAGCGCTTCGTGCAGACGAGTGCCCCCAGATCGAGCAACCCCTGATTCCACGACCATCCCATGCCGACGGGTACGACATCGTCGGCGAAGGTTTGAGCGACACGAGCGGTCAGTCGTTCGCCTCGTTGTCGGGCAAGGATGCGGCCGACGTTGGTGTCTACGACCGCGACGTCTTGTTCATAGGCGAACGCCAATACCGCGCGAGCGGTGTACGGACCGAGGCCGGGCAACGCGAGTAACGCGTCGAGTTCATTCGGAATGACTCCGTCGTGATTCTCGACCACCGCAACTGCCGTTCGATGAAGATTCACGGCCCGGCGGTTGTACCCAAGCCCGGCCCACTCGGTGACGACGTGACCGACAGGAGCGCGAGCACACGCCGTGACAGTTGGAAACCGTTCAAGGAATTGATGCCACCGAAGAATCACTCGCGAGACCTGTGTCTGCTGGAGCATTAATTCCGAGACAAGCACGGCCCATGGATCGCGAGTCTGTCTCCACGGCAATTCATCTCGTCGACCTGCCGACCACGCGAGTATCGCCTCGACGTCAGGAGAACCAAGCACCGATCAGTCTTCGGTGAAAACGTCTTCACCGTATGGAAGTCCACGCTGCGGAGCGAACTCACGCTTCCACACCATGACTCGGCGACGAAACTCGCACACCTCTTCGGAACGCTGGTTAATGCCTTTGGTCTCGACGGTCACGATGCCACGCTTGCCGTCAGAGGTTTCCTTCTTGGCCAGAACCTTGGTGACGGCATAAATCGTGTCGCCATGAAATGTCGGCTTGGCGTGCTTGAGCGATTCCACTTCGAGATTGGCGATTGCTGCGCCACTTACATCGGGGACACTCATGCCTAAGACAAGCGAATAAACCAGATTGCCGACGACAAGCGGTTGACCCATCGGCGACTCATTCTCGGCAAACCAATTATTGGTATGCGTTGGGTGATGGTTCATGGTGATCATGCAGAAAAGGTGGTCGTCGGCTTCGGTAATGGTCTTCCCTGGCCAATGGCGGTAGACGTCGCCAATCTCAAAGTCTTCAAACTGGCGGCCGAATGGTCGATCATAAACAGTCACAACAACTCTCCTCTGCAGATGCCAACAATGAGCCTAGGAGTTTCCGAAGGTAGATTCGACCCACACCCAGGGGGAACCATGAACGATCTACTGATCACGGGCGGCACAGTCGTCGACGGCACAGGTGCACCGACCTTTACTGCTGATGTTCGAGTCCACGACGGCGTCATCACCGAGGTTGGGCCAAACCTCACGCATCAAGGCGAAACGATCATCGATGCGACGGGTTGTCTCGTTGCCCCCGGGATCATCGACACCCATACCCACCTCGATGGAGCGATGTGGTGGAACCCCGAACTTGATCCCCTGCCCGCATACGGCAATACCTCAATGGTGTTTGGTAATTGTGGAAACTCGATTGCTCCGCTCAAGGGCGAACAACGCGATGAAATTGTCGACCTCCTGTGTTTCCTCGAGGACCTTCCACTGAAGGCGTTCGAACAGGAGATCCCCTGGTCGTGGCAGTCATGGCCCGAGTACATGGACGCGCTTCGTACGCAACCAACCGCAGTTCATGTCGCCGGATATCTCGGCCACCTTGCACTGCGCACCTGGGTCATGGGCGCCGATGCGTGGTCGCGCGCTGCGACCACTGATGAAATCGCTCAGATGTGCGCGATCCTCGATGAAGGCCTCGCCGCAGGTGCGCTCGGGTTGAGCATCAATCACTTCGACAAAGATCGCTCCCTCCGTCTCGTTCCTGGCTTTTTCGCCGAGGACGAGGAAATTCTCGCCCTCTTCCGCGTCGTCGCTCTCCACAAGCCGGCAACCGTCCAGATGATTACTCGGTTCAACGACACCGAACTATCGATTATCGATGCCAAACGTTTCGGCGCCCTCGTTCGCGAAAGCGGAGTCCGCGCTCAGTACACCGGCATTCCCTTCAATGAGCGTGACGCAGATCGTCAAGCGGAATGGTGGGAACTTCACGAACGACTCAATGCCGATGGTGCCGATATGTGGCCAATGGTGAACTGCAAACCACTGGCACCGTTTTTCGGATTTGAGAGTTCACTCGTCTTCCAACGCGTGCCCGCGTGGAACGAAGTCATCAACGGTCCGACCGATGTGAAACTTTCGACATTGGCCGACCCCACTTGGCGCGACAAGGCTCGCACTGACTGGGATAACCGAACCCGGTCAAGTCTTTCGAGAATTGATCGGCCTCACGAGATGATTCTGACGATTTCTGAAACAGGGGTAGGTCCGCTCGGAATTTCGTTGCAAGATCTCGCCGATCAAACAGGACTGCATGTTTCCGACGCGCTTGCCGATTGGGTTGTCGCCAATGGTCTTGCATCGCAAATGATGGGTATCCCTGAGCGTTTAAGTGAACGCGACGTGGTGCGAGCCATTCGTGACCCACACACAGTGTTCAACATCAACGACAGTGGCGCCCACCTCCAACTTTTCTCAGCAGCGGGTGAGCATCTCTACATACTCACCCACTACGTCCGCGATGCTGGACTCATCAGCATCGAAGAAGCGATCCATGTCCTCACCGGCCGTACAGCCGAATTCTTTGGCCTCACCGACCGCGGCGTGATTGCCCAAGGAAAGATTGCCGACCTCGTGGTGTTTCGTCTTGACGAACTTGAGCTTCGAGCCGAAGAACGCGCCTACGACGTCCCACACGGAACGTGGCGCTTCACTCGCGCTCCAGCCGGCTTCCGAGCCACCATCGCTGGGGGAATTCCCACATGGATTGAGGGCGCTTCCACTGGCGCTCACCCCGGACAGGTGCTTCGGCCAATTTCTTCGTGATCCTGATGAGAGCAGCGTTGTGACCGCTGGGTAACCTTTGTCTATGACCGCTCCGGACCTCACCACTGCCGCTTCCGTCATCGAGACCGCCCACGGGATCGTCGATGCTGGCATTCGCCACATCGCCGCCAATGGTGGCCCTGATGCCAATCAGGTTGTGGCCTACGACATTGCCCACGCAGCGTCGGCAGTCGAGACCGGACGAGCGATGCTCACCTACGGCACCAAGGGCGAGCTTGAAGCGAAATTGGCCTGCGCCTTTGTTGCCGACGCCATTGGTGAACTGCTTCCAAAACTCTTCGGCCGTGAAGCCGAATGGAACATCGCTCCCGGCGTACTCGACAGCACACGCGAGTTCGTCGCCACATACCGAGCACCCGAATTTCTTGCATCGCTGGCCGACACTCCCGGACCTCGCCACCTCGAGAGCGATTTCGAAATGGTGCAGGACACGTTCCGACGATTCGCGAACGAAAAGATCGCACCCGTCGCAGAACACATCCATCGCGAAAACTTGGATATTCCCGAAGATCTCATTCAGGGTCTGGCCGAACTTGGTGGCTTCGGCCTCTCGGTTCCGGTGGAATACGACGGTTATAGCGAAGGCGGCGAAAGCGAATATATGGGCATGGTCGTAGCCACCGAAGAACTGGCGAAGGTCTCCCTTGGCGCTGGTGGTTCGCTCATTACTCGTCCCGAAATTCTCACTCGCGCCCTTCTTGCTGGTGGCACCGAGGAACAACGACGCGAATGGCTTCCAAAGTTGGCATCGGCCGAGGTCATGGCTGCCGTTGCTGTCACCGAGCCTGATTACGGCTCCGACGTTGCTGGCGTTAAGGCCACTGCTACCCCGACCGATGGTGGCTGGCTCATCAACGGCGTCAAGACCTGGTGCACATTCGGTGCTCGCGCCGATGCGCTCATGCTGCTGGCCCGCACCAACACCGATAAGTCACTCACCCACAAAGCACTCACAATGTTTGTCGTGCCAAAACCACGAGGCGAAGGCCACGGTTTTGCATTCGTGCAGGACGCTGGTGTTGATGGCGGCGCACCGGGTGGCGGAAAGATGGAAGGTCGGGCAATCGACACCATCGGCTACCGCGGCATGCACTCGTACGAAATCGCGTTCGACAACTGGTTTGTTTCCGAAGCAAATCAGGTTGGCGGCGAGCAAGGTCTCGGCAAGGGTTTTTATTACCAGATGGCCGGTTTCGAAAACGGTCGCCTACAAACCGCTGCTCGCGCCGTCGGCGTCATGCAGGCCGCATACGAAGATGCTCACCAGTACGCGCTCGATCGCGTGGTCTTCGGTCAGCCCATTGCCGAGTATCAATTGACGCAAGCCAAGCTCGGACGCATGGTCGTGCTGACTCAGGCGGCGCGACAGTTCTCCTACGAGGTCGCCAAGCTGATGGCGAATGGCGGAGGAATTCTTGAGGCCTCAATGGTGAAGGCCTATGTGTGCAAAGCCGCCGAATGGGTATCTCGCGAAGCTATGCAGATCCATGGTGGCTTTGGTTATGCCGAGGAATACAACGTCAGTCGTTACTTCGTCGATGCACGAGTACTGTCGATTTTCGAAGGCGCTGATGAAACCTTGTGCTTGAAGGTCATTGCTCGCCGCATGCTCGATGCAGTGAAGTAACCGGTCTTCCTTTAACCAAGCGCAGCGATTGCGTCGGCAACGTCGAGAATTCTCCGAGCGTTGTCAACGTGCAGGTTCTCGATCATTCGGCCTTCGACAGTGACCACGCCACGTCCTTCAGCTTGGGCTTCATCGAATGCGGCGATCACTTTGCGTGAGTGTTCGATCTCATCGGCTGACGGCGCAAAGACGTCATTGCAAGGTTCGACCTGACTCGGATGGATAAGGGTTCGGCCGTCGAATCCGAATTGCTTGCCTTGTACACATTCGGCCCGAAAACCTTCATCGTCTTTGATGTCGTTGTAGACGCCGTCGAGGATGACCTTTCCGGCCAAACGGGCGGCCATCAGACATTTCTGCAGACCGAACAGCAGAGGGGCCCGGCCGGGCACGTGTTCGGCATACAACTCTTTGGCCAAATCATTCGTACCCATGACGAGGACTGTGAGTCGGTCAGAAGCGGTTGCGATTGACTCGGCATTCAAGACGGCAACGGGCGTCTCGAGCATCGCCCACAACTTGGTGCGCGCGGGCGCACCAGCCGCTTCGAACGCAGCAACGAGTTGCGCGACGTCTTCAGCAGAATTCACCTTCGGAACAACGATTGCGTCGGGCCCAGCAGCGGCTGCCGCAGCGATGTCATCCTTGTGCCATTGCGTGCCAATGCCGTTAATTCGAATCGCGATTTCCTTGATTCCGTACTCTCCGCTCGCCGCAGCAGCACAGACCCGGGCTCGCGCCTCGGGCTTGGCGTCAGGGGCCACAGCGTCTTCAAGGTCGAGAATTAACGCGTCGGCCGGAATTCCTTTGGCTTTTTCCAGCGCACGCTCATTCGCACCAGGCATATACAGAACAGAACGTCGAGGACGAAGTGCTTCACTCATATCGGTGATCCTCAAAGTCCGTAGGTAGCAGCGAGTTCGGGGTCATCAGCCGCCAGCGAAGTCGCGAGTTCCACCATGACCCGACACTGCTTGACCGATGCGTCGTCTTCCATCTTTCCGTCAAGCATGAGTGCGCCGGTTCCGTCGCCCATTGCTTCGATAACACGACGCGCGTGCGCGACATCGGCTGGATCGGGACTGAAGACGCGCTTAGCGATGGCGATTTGTACGGGGTGAAGGCTCCAAGCGCCGACGCAGCCCAGCAAGAACGCATTGCGGAACTGATCCTCACACGCGACGATGTCGGCGATATCGCCAAACGGTCCGTAGAACGGAAGGATCCCGTTGGCCACGCACGCATCGACCATTCGAGAGATCGTGTAGTGCCAAAGATCTTGCTGATAGACGGTGCGATCGCCGTCGATGTTGCCATCGACAGGGTCTTGCCGGACGAGGTAGCCGGGGTGACCGCCGCCAACTCGCGTGGTCTTCATGCGTCGATTGGCAGCGAGATCGGCGGGGCCCAGCGAAAGACCCTGCATACGCGGACTGGCACCACAAATCTCTTCGACATTCGCAACACCGCGAGCGGTTTCGAGAATTGCGTGCACGAGAATCGGCCGCTCGAGTTTCGCCTTGGCTTCAAGTTGTGCCAGAAGTCGATCGACGTAGTGAATGTCCTCGGGTCCTTCGACCTTCGGAATCATGATGACGTCAAGCTTGTCGCCGATTTCGGAAAC
>CAIPQK010000146.1 GCA_903867185.1 uncultured Candidatus Nemicrothrix sp.
GCGACGCGCAACATGAGGTCGACGATGTCATCAACCCGATCTGCTCCCCATGGAACGAGTTTCATCATGCGGAAGGCGACGCAACATCGGCGCGATTCGCGTTGGTGTCGCGAGAGGTGAGGATTGCCGCCACCAGACCCACGACAAGAACCACGACAGCGAGAGCAGACGTGAGGAGAAGCGCTTCATCAAGACCAGAGAGAACTTGGTCGACGATCACAGTCGCCGATGCCACTCCGAGCACCCCACCAGTGATGTAATCGATCGCTTGATCGCGTCCACTCGAGGCCAAGAGCACGACGATGCCGGCTCCGAGTAATGCTCCGATTGCTCCCGCAATAACAGCGAACACGCGTCGACGAGCTAGGAGAAGTCCGGCGATCGCTGCGATAACAGCGAAGGCCGGAAAGACAATTGCCCCGACCCGCAACGCATGCACCCACGTTTGCAATCGCTCAAGACCAGGAGCGTCAATCAACGGAAGTTGCAAGGAAAGCCCTTGAAAATTTGCCTTGTCAAGAACATGAATGCCGTTGGAATCGAGTTGCCTCCTAATTTCGGCAAGAGATGTACCTAGGTCCAATGACAAACCCTGTGAATCGATACTGACGAATCGATCATTCCCATCAACGGCGTGTACAAACTCGTCGTGAGTGGCACGAACCGCTGATTCCCAAACCGAAATGAATGCATCGGTCTTTACGACCTGAACTGTTGCCAATGCAACGAGTTCCGTCACTTTGTCTGTAACAGTTCCCGAAATCCCGCCCAATGGTCCGGGCAACACGCTGGACACCAAATTATCTACACCCGCAAAATCGACAATCTGAGTTGCAAGAGCCGACGCGACATCTTGTTGGACGGCCGGATTATTCACGATCGCCTTGCTCGTGGCGACCCAGGTGTCTTGATCGAGAATCGCGCGTTCCGTCCAGAACGATGCAACACCAAATGTCGCGGAAAGACCTGCGAGAAACAAAAGGACAGCGCCGATCACCGTTCTCTTGCGATTCGAACGAGATGTAGGTGCAATGCCACCGGAGACAGTTGTCCGTGATGTGGGTTCCGGAGTTGAGCTTCGAGGGATCGACGGTGCCGTCGGGGGCTGCGCGGGCGGTTGCGTGGGCGGTGAATCAGGCCACGTCATTTCAAGCGATTCCGGCGAAGAGATCAGTTTCAGGCACGCTTGTCTCAACTCGCGAATGAGCGAGGATGTAGTCCTCAAACGGGTGAACAGTTCTTGCGATTTCACGAGGAAGCCCAAACCAAAACGCTGACTCAGGATCGACCTGCGTTGCATGCGCAAGAAGCGCATCGAGCCGAACATCGAACCACGGTTCAATGTCGATTGACGTCGTAACTCGATCGTCTTGACTTGGTCGGGTGAACCAGTCATCAGAGAACGGTGATTCGAGTCCGAGTTCAACGAACTTCTTATGGGTCGCTTCAACGCGCGCTCGTGACCACACCGAGTAATACATCTTGAGTGGTGTGAACGGATCGCCGAGGTCCGGCCGATAGGTGTGATCCCCAGCGAACTCAAAGGCGGGAAGCGAAATATCGTGCACGCGCAAATGATCGGGATGCGGATAACCCTGTTGATCGTCTCCGTACGTGAGAATCACCTGAGGCTGTTCACGCCGAATGATTTGCACCAAACGGGCCACCGCCTCATCGAGATCGGCATTTGCAAAAGCGTCGGCCCGGGCATTGGCTTCTGAGTCGGGCATGCCTGAATCTCGGTAACCCAGGAGAACCAGCTCGTCATAACCAATGAGCGCTGCAGCGGCTTCGAGTTCACGCTTTCGAACAGCAGCAAGATCGGCCCTGACCTCCGGACGATCCATTGCAGGATTCAGGATGTCTCCCTCTTCACCGCCGGTGCAGGTCACAAGCACCGCGCGAACGCCTTCGGTCTTGTATTTCGCGACAGTCGGCGCACCTTTCGATGCCTCGTCGTCGGGATGAGCGTGAATTGAGAGCAGGCAGCGGTCAGCCATGGCCGCACGCTACCGGTCGTGGGCCGGGGCGACACCTCGCCTGCGCCTGAAACGCGTAGTCTCACTCCGATGACTGGGACCTCAACGACCGGATTGATTGAACGTCGACGCCGGAGATCCCTTGTGCTCTTGGTCGTGGCCGCGCTCATGATCACCTTGGCAGCCTGCGGATCAAGCGGACGAACCCTTCAAGAGCCAAAGTCAGGTGCAACTGCACCCTCACGCAAAAACACAGGCTCGACTACGCCGGCCGGCAGCGGTTCGACCAACACCACCGCTGGAGCAGTCATCCGTTCCACCGCGCTCACGCTCACCAGCGCGTCGTTTGGACCAAACACGCCGATTCCAAAGCAGTTCACATGCGACGGGGTAAATACGTCACCACCGCTCACAATCAGCGGAGTGCCGGCAGGGACGACAGAACTTGTTCTCGTCGTCACCAATCAGAACGTGGCAAATCAAACCTTGTGGCTATTGGCAGGTCTTGCTCCGGCCACTGTCTCGATCCCCCAGGGCGGTGTCCCTTCCGGCGCAATCCAGATCGTGAATAGTTCCGGCACGGCGCGTTGGTCTGGGCCATGCCCAACATCAGGAAACTCTACGTACGAGTTCGCCCTCTACGCGCTTACTGCGCCTTCGGGGCTCACCACCAGCGCCAGTTTTGCCGATGTGAACGCGGCCATCGCCAAGTCCTCGAGTGCGTCGGTCATCAACGGTTCCTACAAACGCTGAGCGTCACCCCATCGGCAGTAGCGCCATCAGTTGACGAGAATGGGCCAACAGCGTTCCATCGCTGGCCCAAATAATTCCGTCCTCTTCGCAAAATCCATCAAGGCTCGCCGTTGAGTGGAACTCGACGAAACACCAACCGTCATGACCAACCGGCGGAAGTGACCGCACGTGCACGGTGAGATCAACGGTCGTGATTCCCCACGGACCTCCGACACGGCTGAACATCGCTGGCATCCATGCATCGACAAATGCTGCGAGCACGGCTGCATCAACCGGTTGCGTTTCAGGGAGTCGAATCCATCCGCCGATCCTTGCTTCGTCGCCCCCGGTAAATGCACGAGAGCCAAACGCCCACTTCTGTTCGTAACGCTTGGCCATTTCTGGGATTGCCGCATCAGGGATCCCCGGATCGAATCCGGGAGCGGAGATTTCATCCGGACCAGCAACAGCCGGCATGCTCACATCAGAAAACGATGGCCCTTCACGTCCCGCAGAGAACGCCCCAATCGAAACTGCGATGGTTCGGTCGTTTTGTTTCATCGTGACTCGGACTGAACTCATCGAACGGCCCGAACGTTCGATCACGACGTCGAGATCAACAGGGCCTTCGGAGGCTTTCGACAAAAAATGCGTCGTAAAGGAGCGACACAGACGCGTGGAGTCGTCGATCTCTGCTTCACACGCGCGCACCAAAATCGCGTTGAGGTAGCCACCATTTGGTCCGACTCCCGCCCACCACCCCGGATCGAGCTGAGCCCGGTAACGGCCATTTCCAATTGAATGGACTGATGTATCGGTGTCGAAGCGTGTTGGCACCGTCCGAGACTAGGCATGCCCGACCCGACGCGATGAACCCGGCCCTGCGCTAGAACCTAGAGACATATTGCTCGGCACTAAGGGGACCACATGAAGGCATTCCAGTTGATCGGCGGATCATCCGAGGTTGACGCCACGACAGCGCTCAACGAGGTCGCACAGCCCGATCCTGGCCCTGGTCAGGTACTCATTCGCATCGGCGGCGCTGGGGCCTGCCATAGCGATATCAGCCTCATGGAATTCTCTGCTGGCGGACCGCGTGAAATTCCCATGACCCTCGGCCACGAGAACGCTGGCTGGATCGAAGCATTCGGACCCGGATCGATTCCAACGCCGGGACTCGAGATCGGTGCGCCGGTAGCGGTCTATGGCGCGTGGGGCTGCGGCCAATGTTCGAACTGCCGCAAAGGCATGGAGAATTACTGCCTCAATATTTCTGCCAGCGGCCCCGGCCTCAGCGTCGATGGCGGTATGGCCGAGTACCTGCTCGTTCCTGCCGCGCGCTACCTCGTTCCTCTGGGCGACATGACACCGGCTGAAGCCGCGCCGCTTACCGATGCCGGTCTCACGCCGTACCACGCGATCAAGCAAGCGTTGCCCTTACTAGTTCCTGGTTCGTACGTTGTTGTGATTGGTGCTGGCGGTCTTGGCCATCTTGCCGTGCAGTTCCTCAAAGCGTTGTCACCCGCAACCGTGATTTCGGTCGATCAACGCGAGTCGGCTCTCAAGGTCGTCGCCGGTCTCGGCGCTGACCACACCGTTGTGATGGGTCCGGATGCTGCCACTGAAATTCGTGGCATCACTGGTGGTCGCGGCGCCGAAGTCATTCTCGACATTTGCGGTTACGACGACACACTCGCTCTTGCCGCCGCAGTCGCAGCACCGCTCGGCCGCCTAACGGTAGTTGGCGTTGGCGGCGGGACGCTGCCATTTAGTTTCTTCACCTTCCCCTACGAATGCAGTGTCCAGAGCACCTACTGGGGAAGCATCACCGAACTGAGTGAGTTGCTCGACCTCTCACGCAGCGGAGACTTCCGCGTTCACGCTGAGACCTATTCGCTCACACAAGCCGGCGAGGTCTACAACAAGATGGTGAACGGAACACTGCAAGGCCGTGCGGTCATTGTTCCCTAATCCCAGCTGACAGCACGAACGAACTCAGAAAAACACAATGGCCCGCAGCGAAAGCTGCGGGCCATTGTGTTCTCGGTTGGAGAAAAATCAGTTTGAAGCGACGGACTTCGGACGCCAAAACGTTGCGAGCTGTAACAACGCGCCACCAACGCCAGCAGCAAGCACGATGATCAGGCCCTTGGGGACACCGCACCAGTGGATCTTGGCGGCGTGATCAATCGACCATTCACCAGCTCCAGTGCAGGCGAGACCAATGCCGACAGCGGCGAGCACGACGACGTATTCGATGCCGCCACCCGGGTTAAAGATGAACCATCCGTTTTTGCGATGGGTTGTGATCAGTGCCACGACCATGATGGCAACCAGGCCCGCAGCCGCAAGCGGCGTGAGGAACCCAAGCGCAAGAAAGACGCCAGATCCGATTTCGGTCAGTGCCGCAATCCATGCATTGGCCTTTGGCATCTTCATGCCCATTGAGGCGAACCAACCAGTGGTGCCAGCGATCTTGCCGCCACCGAAGATTTTGTTCAATCCATGTGTTGCCAGCGTAAGACCGACCACAACGCGGATAATGAGTAGACCGAGATTGAGCCCGTTGATCATCTCGTCGCTCATCAAGTGACTATTAGCCATCGTACTTATTGTCATCATTGCTTCAGCTCCAAACACGAGTTTTCTCGAGAGGGTTGTTAAGTGGCAAAGAGTACGGCCGGCACCCTTGCGTTAGGTGGACGGTCACGAGTTACCGAAAATCACGCGACCGATGGCCGCCAACTACTGGCAGAACTTCGAGTTTGTCGGCCACAACGTTGATCACCCCGTCGACCCGTTCAAGACGACCGCGCACCAATAACGCCGGTGCGCCACGAGCCACACGCCGATAGCGCTTCCATAAACCAGGCGAACACACCACATTGATAAGACCGGTTTCATCTTCAAGATTCACGAATGTGATGCCCTGTGCGGTCGAGGGACGTTGACGATGCGTGACGACTCCCCCAACAAGTACGCGCGTATCAGTTGGTGCAGTTCGCAATTCGATAGCAGTAAGCACACCGAGCGACGTGAGGTGGTCGCGTTCGAACAGCGTTGGATGACCATCGGGAGCAACGCCGGTGGCCCATAGATCGGCACCAGCGAGTTCGCGAGATGACAAGCCCGGAAGTGTCGGCGCGTCGACACCCGTGACAATGCCAGGCAAGCGATCGGTTCCTGTTTCGGCCACTGCACCAGCGGCCCATAACGCTCGACGACGATCGAGAACCGTGCCACTGCGATCGGTGCACGTAGAGAAGACCCCTGCGGTCGCCATTGCTTCAAGGGCCGTGCGATCGATATCGACGCGTTGGGCGAGATCAGTCATCGATGCATACGGACCATTCGTTTCTCGTTCAGCAACGATGGTTTCGGCAAGGTCTTCACTCACTGAACGAACCGACGACAACCCCAACCGCACTGCCGGTTGGGGAACCTCGACACCGCCTATGGGAAACGCATCGAGCGGAAAAGGAACGTTGGCACTTGTGGCGACCTCTCCCTCGACCCATTCAAGCGTTGCCCCCACGCCAGAAGCTGCAAGATCGGGAGTGCGCACCACCACCCCATGGCGACGGGCATCGGCCACCAAGGTGTGTGGCGAATAGAAGCCCATGGGCTGAGCGTTAAGCAGACCAGCGCAAAACGCTGCCGGGAAGTAACGCTTGAGATAGGAACTCGAATAGACGAGATAGGCAAACGACACCGAGTGACTTTCGGGAAAACCGAAGTTTGCGAACGCCGCGAGTTTGTCGAAGATCTGATCGGCGATATCGCCGGTGATGCCACGTTCGGCCATGCCTTCAAAAAATCGACCACGTAAACGTTCCATACGTTCCGTGCTTCGCTTCGAGCCCATCGCTTGACGTAGCTGATCGGCCTCGCCGGGGCTAAAACCGGCAACGTCGATCGCCATCTGCATGAGTTGTTCCTGAAACAACGGGATACCCAAAGTCTTGGCCAGCGAAGGTTCAAGCAACGGATGTAGATAGGTGACCTTCTCGAGACCATTGCGACGGCGAATATACGGATGCACCGAGTTGCCCTGAATGGGCCCAGGACGAATGAGTGCAACCTCGACCACTAGGTCGTAGAACTTGCGCGGTTTCAACCGCGGCAGCGTGGCCATTTGCGCACGACTCTCAACCTGGAACACACCAACCGAATCGGCGATGCACAACATGTCGTAGACGGCGTCGTCTTGAGGGACATCAGCAATATCAATATTCAGGCCATACGTTGTCGCCACCGCATCGACAGTGTTGTGCAGCGCAGTGAGCATGCCGAGACCTAACAGATCGAACTTCACTAAGCCGGCAGCAGCGCAATCGTCCTTATCCCATTGCAAAACACTTCGGTTCTCACGCCGAGCCCATTCGACCGGACAGACCTCGATGATGGGACGATCGCAAAGGACCATGCCGCCGGAATGAATGCCGAGATGTCGTGGCGCGTGTTCAACCTGTGCGGCCAACTCAACGACGGCAAGCGGAATGGCATCGGAATCGGTTTCGGCAACAACCGTGTCGGCATTGTCTTTGAGTTGGGCGATGAGCGAACCCCAACGATCGACATTCTTGGCCCATGCATCGGCCTGACCTGGGGCATACCCAAGCGCACTGGCCATATCGCGCACCGCCGAACGCGGCCGATACGTAATGACGTTGGCTACCTGTGCGGCGTAGTGGCGACCATGACGTTGGTACACATACTGAATAACTTCTTCGCGTCGACCAGATTCGATGTCGATGTCGATATCGGGTGGACCATCGCGTTCGGGCGAAAGAAACCGTTCGAACAACAAACCCAGTTCAATCGCGTCGGCCTTGGTGACGCCTAACGCGAAACACACCGCTGAATTGGCCGCAGATCCACGACCTTGGCAGTAGATGTCGTTCCGTCGACAGAAATCGACGAGATCGTGGACGATGAGGAAATACCCGGCGAACCCGAGCTGTTCGATGATGGCGAGTTCGTGATCGATCTGCGCCCAAGCGCCTGCAACGCGTTCACGATGGCGCGGCCCATAGCGACGTTCGGCCCCACGTTCGGTCAGGCGCCGTAGATACCCCATTTCATCGAGCCCATCGGGACATGGGAATGGCGGAAGATTCGGCGCCACAAGTTTGAGATCGAACGCACAAGCCCGCCCTAACTCACCTGCTCGTTCGACAACGCCGGGATAGCGAGCGAATCTCCGGGCCTGTTCGAAACCCGAACGAAGATGAGCACCTGCCGCTGCTGGCAACCAGCCGTCGAGTTCATCGAGACTGCGGCGCGAACGAACTGCCGCCAACGCTGTTGCTAGTGGCCGTTCTGCCGGTGTGGCGTAATGCGCGTTTGTTGTAGCGACAAGGTCGACACCGGAGCGCAACGCGAGTTGCATTAACGCGTCGTTGCGGACCGAATCGAGCGGATGACCGTGATCCCATAACTCGACCGCGAGATTGTCTCGACCAAAGGCGTTAAGTAACGACGCAAGCTGATCGGCTGCTGCCGCTGGGCCATGCAGTTCGAGTGCAGAGGCAACAGCACCTTTACGGCAACCAGTAAGCACCAACCAATGATTGCGATCGGCAAGTGGCGCACCCACACCACCAAGCGCACAAAGTTCTGCAAGCGATGCTCGTGGGGCGCCTTTTTCACCACGTAGTTGTGCTTCACTCAGCGCCCGCGCCAATAACGCATAGCCACGGGGGTCACGAGCAAGAACAATGAGGTGTGATTCGCCCGCCGCCGAACCAGGGTCAGGGTCGGCCACCGGCGGCGCGGTACGACCCAATGTGAGTTCGGCACCAAAAATGGTGGGTAAGCCCACGACCCGGGCAGCCTCGGCAAAGCGCACGACGCCGTAGAAGCCGTTGTGATCGGTGAGGGCGAGCGCGTCGAGATTCAGCCGCATCGCCTCGGTGGCCAGCGCTTCAGGGGTGCTGGCCCCATCGAGGAAACTGAACTGGGAATGACAATGCAGTTCCGCATAGGACTCCGACCCCATCAGCCCATCGTATCGAACATGTGTTCGATACGGCAAGTGCCCCTTTCCTCCCTCTACCCCCGGTTCTACGATCACCCGACCAGATGGCGGGGGCCATCGCACACAGGGGGTGGGACCGATGTCCGAAACCGAACTCGTCGCGCTGCGCGCTGACATTGCTCAGTTGCGCGCCGAACTCGATGAGCTACGCCAAGCATCTGCGACACCAGTTGCCACAAGCGCTCCAACTGCGCCGCAAGAAGCTCCTCCGATATCAAGGCGTCACGCATTGCGCACCGCGGGTGTGGTTGCTGCGGGTGCACTAGCCGGCGGAATAGCAACCGTCGCAAGCGCCGGACCTGCTGCTGCCGCTGCGGGAAATTTCACTGGTGACCCCGCAGTAACAGCCGACTCGCAAACTGGAACTGGAGTGGTGGCAACCTCAGTCTCTGGTCCTGCGATTACAGCCAATACTGCGGCCCAGACACGCGCTGCGGTTGAAGCAAGCAACCCAAATTGGTTTGGCGTTTCAGCAACAGGAACGATCGGACTTGTCGGAACCGCCACCGCCGCCGGGACCACCGGTGTGCGCGGAATCGCCGACAGCACAACAAGCGGATCGGGCGGTTCATTCTCCGGGCCCAACGGAGTGACGATCAATGGATCGATGGTCACAGCACAACTAGGACTGACCGCAGGTGGACCGCCAGCGCTTATCAATCGGGCAAACAACAGGGGTGCACTCGTTGTCGATAATGCAGGTGCACTTTGGTACTGCGTTACAAGCGGCACGCCAGGAAAATGGCGCCAACTTTCGGGTGCGACAACAGCCGGCGCTTTTCACCCAGTCACCCCCGGCCGCGTGTACGACAGTCGCTGCCCACAGCCCTCCCCCGGCCCGATCGCGACAAATAGTGTGCGTTTGCTCTCCGTTGCCGCACAGCGCGACATCAACAACGGCAGAGTCACAAACGCCAATTTCATTCCTGTGAATGCGACCGCAGTCTTCGCAAATGTCGCGGTAGTCAACACCGTTGGCTCGGGCTACCTCACCATCAACCCCGGTGGCGTTACGACGGTGAGCGCATCAACCATCAACTGGGGAACGAGCAATCAAATCCAAGCAAATGGAGTGAGCTTGACCCTCGACAACATACGACAAGTCACCGTCGTCTCAGGTGGATCTGGCTCAACCGATTTCCTCATCGACATCTTTGGCTACTGGCTCTGAGGGCGGAAGGTCCCTGCGGCCGGGAACCAACCAACCACGTCGACTGCGACGGGTGTCCATCCATTGGAATTCAACAGCGACACATTCCCGTCGGGCCCTATTTCAGCGATCACCATGTTCGCGACGGTCTGACCTGCAACAAAGTTGAGGTTCGATGCTCCCGGAACAGAACCCCCCGACGCGAATGCCGTGAGATATCCGGCTCCCGTCGAGCCAACCACCGTCACGTTTAGTGCGACCGCTCGAGCACCGGTTGCTGGGACTCCCCCTCTACCGGCGACTTCAATCGAGAGCGTTTGTCCACTCCAAATCCCTCCGATGTTCTGCTGCCGTCCATCAACCGTTTCAAGCGCACGTGACTCAACTAACCGAGCCGGGGAAAGTGACGTCAATTGCGATGTCGAACTGAACCAACCCACAACATCAACAACGACATTTACAGATCCCGAGTTGTTGTAAATGGAAATTGTTCCATTGGCGCCCACTTTTGCAATGACCATATTTGCGATTGTCTGGCCCCCACGAAAGTTGAGGTTTGATGCATTTGGTCTCGAGGTTCCTCCAGGGAACACTGTTAGGTAACTCTCAGCTCCTGCCTCAACCGCAGTTACATTGATCGCAACCGCAGTCACTTTCGAAGCAGGAACACCCCCGCGTCCAAGTACCGGAACAGAGATCGATTGACTCCCTCCGAGAGCCCCTCCTCCTTGCGACCTTCCATCAATAGTTGTGTAGCCCTGGCCTGAACGCGTCTCAACAATTCGGGCCGGATTAAGTGGTCCGTACCCACCGGAAACCGGGAACCAGCCGACGACATCAATCGCCACATCAATCAAACCCTGTGAATTAAACACTGCTATCGAACCATCAGTCCCGAGTTTCGCAATGACCATGTTGGGGACGATTGCACCAGCAACAAAGTTGATATTCGAGGCATTCGGACGTGGTGATCCCGATGGATACAGCGTCAAGAAACCACCAACAGTCGGGCTAATGACAGTCACGTTCAGCGCGACTGCACCAGCACCGGTTGCTGGCACGCCACCGCGCCCCGCAATCGGGACTACGTCAACTCCACCACCACCAAGTTTTCCTAATCCGACTTGCTGACTATCGACAGTGGCTCCTCCATCAATCGTCGTTCGCGTATCGGAAAGGCGGACTGGCGAGACTGAATTAAATGTAGGGGATCCGTTCGAAGGAACGGTGATCACCGTTGTCGAAGTTGTCGAAGTTGTCGAAGTTGTCGAAGTTGTCGAAGTTGTCGAAGTTGTCGAAGTTGTCGAAGTTGTCGAAGTTGTCGAAGTTGTCGAAGAA
>CAIPQK010000147.1 GCA_903867185.1 uncultured Candidatus Nemicrothrix sp.
TGGCCGATCGAGCGCATGCAGTGGTGGATACGGCCCGGCCCGAGGCGAACCTGCGAGATCTCGAAGCCGCGGCCTTCGCCGAGCAGCATGTTGTCCTTGGGTACGCGAACGTTGTCAAACACGATGTGCATGTGGCCATGCGGTGCGTGGTCTTCGGCGAACACATGCATAGGCCCGATGATCTTGACGCCCGGGGTGTCCTTGGGGATCAGGATCATCGACTGCTGCTGGTGCGGCGCCGCGTTGGGGCTGGAGCGCACCATCGTGATCAGGATCTTGCAGCGCGGGCTGCCAGCGCCCGAGATGTAATGCTTCTCACCGTTGATGACCCATTCGTCGCCGTCTTTGATTGCGCGTGTTTTGATTGATGCAACGTCGGAACCAAAGTCAGCTTCGGAATAACCCATACACACGAGCGCTTCGCCAGAAATGATCGAAGGAATAATGCGTTCCTTCTGTTCATCGGTACCAAGTTTGTTGACGACGGCAGCGATCATGAGTGCAACGGCAAGACCGTCGTAGGGCGCGCCTGCTTTTTCAAGCTCGTTGAACATCACGTACATCTCGATGGGATCGCCCTTGCCAAGGCCAGGACAGGCCCGTTCAAGAATGCCGCGGCGCCCGAGTTCGAGATTGAGTTCGGGCGCATCGAATACACCAGTGGTGTGCATGCGGTCGGCGATCTCTGGCGTTACGAAATCGCGAACGATGCTGCGAATTTCATCGCGAAATTCCACGACTTCTGGAGAAAGTGCGAAGTCCATGTCAGCCCTCCACGGTTCCGAAAAGACGATCGGCAAGGGACAGTCCGACGGTTGTCGAATCATCAAGAATCAGTGACCAACCGCGAGCCCGTCGGTAGTACATCTGAATGTCGTACTCCTCGGCGAATCCATAACCGCCGTGGTAGTGCAGGCTTCGATCGGTGGCCATGACTGCACCATCGGCGGCAAAGAGCAACGCCATCGTGGCGAGAGTCGACCCGTCGGTGATGTCGTTATTGGCCCAGTCAATGAGACCATCGGTGACATTGTCGAGTGCCCACGCCGCTTTATGGGTGAGAAGACGTCCACCATCGATTGCCACCGGAAGATCGGCAAGACCATGCTGCACGGCCTGGAACGAACCCACCGGCACGCCGAACTGTTCGCGTTCCTTTACGTAGGCAACGCCGAGTTCCTTTGCGGCCTCGGCAATGCCAACGAGCGCAGCGGCGGTCAGCAACTTCCACCGATCGAGCACCACTTCAAAGAGTGATGCCGGACCGAGAACTGTGCGAGAACCTTCACGAGCCGAACGATCGGCAAGAGGCATCGAACCATGATTACGGGGGCCAGACATTGGCGGGGTCGAACGCACAACAACGGTTTCGTCGCCGTCGACACCAATCACAACATCTGCGACTGCACCAGTAGGCACCAACGACCAGATCCCATTCGCGTCAGCAGGGCGAACGGCGACTGCCGCAATTGCTTCGCCAGCGACAAGGTCCGAGTCGGTGAGAACGCTAAGGGCAGCGAGGTGATCAATCAGTGGGATCGGAGCGATTGAGCGACCGACGGTTTCGGCGACAACCACGAGATCGCCGAGCGATGCACCGCCACCACCATTCTCCACTGCGCATCCCATTCCGGGAGCACCAAGTTCGATGACCTTGTTCCAAAGTTCGCGATCAAACCCAAGCGGTTCCGCAGCGCGAGCGACCGCAGGCGGGGCTTCATTACTGAAGAACCCGTTAAACAGTTCAGCGATGGATTCTTGGTCGGGACTGAGGCCCAGATCAACACTCATGCTTCTGCAGCTCCAGCGGTCGCAGCTTCCTTGGCCCAGCGATAGTCGGCCTTACCCGAGGGTGACCGCTTCACCTGTTCAACATAGGTGATCGCTCTCGGAACCTTGTAGCCGGCAATGAAATTGCGACAGTGAGAAGACAACTCCTCGAGAGTCGGGTTCGTACCTTCACGAGGTTGCACAACCGCCACGACTCGCTCGCCCCAGCGATCGTCGGGCAGCCCAACAACAAGCGCGTCGTAGACCTCGGGGTGTTCCTTTAAGGCCTCTTCGACCTCTTCTGGGTAGACCTTTTCGCCGCCGGTATTGATGCACTGCGAGCCACGACCAAGCAGCGTCACGATCCCCTCGGCATCGACAGATGCAGAGTCGCCCGGAATAGACCACCGCTTGCCAGTGGCATCGGTCGGGAATGTCTTCGCGGTCTTTTCTTCGTCTTTGTAATAGCCCATCGGGATATGACCAGAACGAGCGAGCTGTCCGATTTTCTCTGAGCCGGCTGGGATCGGAATCATGTTCTCGTCGAGCACCTGAAGTCCGTCAGAGACATGGAACCGACGAGCGCCGCCTTCGGCGGACATGCCGCCCGCTCCGGTTTCTGATGCCCCGTAACTGTCCATCACAGTGATGTGTGGCAATGCATCTTTCAGTGCTTGCTGAACCGCTGGAGAGAAAACACCTCCGCCGGAACCTATGCGGAAGACGCCGGAAAGGTCCCAAGACTGTTTCCCGTCGACCAAAGCATCGGCGAGGGGACGACCCATGGCATCGCCCACCAACGTGAGACCCATGCACTTTTCCCGCTCAGCGATTGACCAGATTTCGTGCGCATCAAACCCATGACCGGTGTAGAGCACAACCGGTCCGCCGGCGAACAACATGTTGCACATGCCCCACTGCGCGGCGCCGTGCATAAGCGGAGCGATGATGAGGCTCGGCAGGGCAAAATCTGCCGGCAGCGAACGCTCACCAATTTCTTCAGGCGAAGTGATTCGAGCCCCGAGTGCGCTGCTGAGAGCGGCGAAGAAGATGTCTTCGTGGCGCCACATCACACCCTTTGGCATCCCGGTGGTTCCGCCGGTGTACAGGAAGTACAGGTCGTCGCCGGATCGCCCGTTCGTAAATGCTGCGTCGGATTGCGCGTTGACAAGTTCGTC
The DNA here is from genome assembly GCA_903867185.1 of uncultured Candidatus Nemicrothrix sp. Taxonomy (GTDB): domain Bacteria; phylum Actinomycetota; class Acidimicrobiia; order Acidimicrobiales; family Acidimicrobilacustridaceae; genus Acidimicrobilacustris. The sequence continues at coordinate 2,949 of CAIPQK010000147.1, forward strand.
GTACGACTGCGCCCATGGAGTGGGGTGGTCGGAACCGTCTTCCATCACGATAAACGAGCGAACCTTGGTGAGCTTCGAACGAATTTCGTCGATAACCGGAGCAAATCCGCGTTCGAAGATAACAACTTCGCTATCTGAGTTATCGAACAAGTACTCAAGTTCGTGTGCGACATAGCGATAATTCACGTTGATCGGAACCACGCGCGCCTTGAATGATCCGAAGAACATTTCGGCCCACTCAACCCGATTCCAGGAATACACGGCGATCTTTGAGCCAGGTTCACAACCCAACTCCATCAACATCTGCGCCACCTGATTCGTTCGTTTATCGAACTCACCAAAGGTGTAACGAGTCGTGCCACCGACAACGGCGAGACGATCGGGGTTAGCAGCAGCGACGAGTTCGATTAGATCGCCGAGGTTGTACGAGGACATCAAGACTCCAAGTAATGGTGGTGAAGGGAAAA
>CAIPQK010000148.1 GCA_903867185.1 uncultured Candidatus Nemicrothrix sp.
CGACGGCAATTACGAGATTCGCCTCGGCGGGGCCAAAGCCAATCGCAACTGGCTTGAGATTCCCACCGATGGTGGACGTATCACCACTCGCCATTATTTTGAGTTCCCTTGGTCATCGTCGGCATCGCAGACATTGCATGTGCCGATCAGCATTGAAGCGGTCACCAAGGTTCCCGCCCCACCGCGGTGGAATGACGAACGAGTATCAGAAGCATTGCAGCGTGTCATTAACCATGTGCGCAGCAAGACCGTTGCTTCGGTTGCACCCTCGGAAGACACGCCGATTCCGTTTGTCTCTCGTGTTCCAAACGAACTCCCGCAGCCGATTGTGCCTGGCAACATGGCGTTTGCGGCATTCGATGCGGCCTATTCAATGGCGCCGTACTTGATCGGTGACGACGAGGCACTCGTAATTCGCGGTCGCTGGCCCGAATGCGTCTTCGCCAACTTGTGCCTTTGGAACCGTTGGTCACAGATGTACGACTACGTGAACCGTCAGGTCAGTCGTAACCGCGCCAACACAACGTTGAACGCCGACGGAACCTTCACACTGGTGCTGGCTCATTCCGATCCCGGTCACGCCAACTGGATCGATACCGAAGGCCGCAATCTCGGCACGATGTTCTTCCGCTTCTTCTTGCCTGAGGGCGAGATCGAGAAGCCCACATGCGAGGTCGTGAAGTTCGCAGACCTCACACCAGATTTGGTCTGATCGATGGCAAACGAAGCGCTGGGCACTGAGCGAGAGGGTGCCGTTGTCACCGTCACAATCGATATTCCGCCGCACAACATTGTTGGGGCGGACCTCATCGTTGGCTTGCTTGGACTTTTGCCCGAACTTGAAGGCGATGATTCGGTGTCGGTCGTTGTGTTCCGCAGCGCCGATCCCGACTTTTTCCTGATGCACGGTGATGTTGAAGCACTACTTGCGTCAGCGCCTGCCGACGAGCCAGTGACCGAACCGAATATTGCTGCGGTGTTATTTGAACGTCTGCATAACGCTCCGTTTCTCACAATCGGTGTGGTCGATGGCTATGCGCGCGGTGGGGGCTGTGAGTTCCTGTCTGCGCTCGACCTTCGTATCGGTACGGCGCGTGCAGTGATCGGTCAGCCCGAAGTGGCGATGGGCATTCTCCCCGGCGCCGGGGGCACGGTCCGTATGGCGAGAGCGCTTGGTCGGGCAAAAGCGCTGGAACTGATTCTGAGCGGCCGCGATGTCTCTGCCGATGAGATGTTGGCGATGGGTTGGTTGCAGCAACTCGTCCCAACCAGTGGCCTAGATGCAACGTTGTCGGCTTATGTCAAACAGTTCGCTTCCCTTGATCGTCGCTCAGTTCGTGCTGTGAAACTCGTGATTGATGCAGCCATCAACGAGGACGCTGCGGCATTAACGCTCGAGACCATGGAGATGAATGCCGCAATGGTTGCTGGTGCACATGTGCAACCGATGCAGCGTTTTCTCGCTGCCGGTGGCCAGACTCGCGACGTCGAGATTGGTTCCATTGACGCGTTACTCGACGTCATGCGTCAGACCGACTGACGTTGCGGAGTTTTGTCAGACTTTTTGCATCGGCTGATGCGGTTCGGCCGGCAATGCAACCTTGATGGTGTCGCCCACGCGCACGGTTCCGCTGCGCACAACAACCGACATCACACCGTTGCGAAACAGCTGAGGCCCGACCTCGGGTTTGAACGAAACTGCGGCGCGCAGTCCCTCTTGAAATTTGTCGATCTGCGAGCACGGGTCGCGAAAACCGGTGAGAGCGATGATGACGTCGGTGCCAAGTCGCAACGTAGAGCCCACAGGTAGTTGACCTAGTTCAATACCTTGGGTGGTGAGATTCTCGCCAAATCCGCCAAACGGGACATCGAAACCCTCGCTGCGCAGCCCCTCGTGAATCTCGCTCGCGACGAGATGGACCTGGCGAAGGTTGGGACGGCTCGCATCCTTTTTCTGTCGGCTTAGGTGTTGCGTGGTCGGACCGGAGTGAGCATCGCCTTCAATGCCGATGCCGGCAAGGAACACCGCTTCTTCGATGAGCGGCTTCGAGAAGTTGTGCCCGCCATCGGAATGCAGGCTGGTGACGGTTCCTTCGAGCGCAAGAGTCATGGACCTAGTTTGCCTGCTCGCGGTCAGGAAAGGTCAGAGAATTTCACGACCCGAGTTTCGAGCTGCGTGAGCGGTTCGGTCGGTATGAGGAACCGCCAGAACATCGTGCCGTGTTCGAGGCCGCGAGTGTCGAGCCAGTTGGGAAGGCCGGGATCGGAGTGGGCGAGGATCATTCGCCACGAGCCGTCGTCGGCAACCTCGGTCTGCACTCGGTTGAGAGAGACCAAGCGTCGGTCGTAGTTGGGCGTCTGCATGTGATTGTTGAACAAGACAATGTTGGCGAACGTGCACCGTGGCCAACTTCCGCGAATCTCGAGGGCCTCGTCCGGCGCCAACTTCCATCGCGCCGATCGATAGATGTTGTCGGTGGCCGCGTAACCAATACCGAGATTCCCGTCGTGGGCGGGTGGATTAGTGAACGCGTTCGGTTCGGGCGATACCCACGGAATTGCGCCTGGAGGCATTGGGTTATGGCCCCAATCGGCAGTAACCGAGCGGAGGAACGTGATGGCGCGACGAATGTTGGCGGCCACCGCAGCATCGTCGGGCACCGGGGGAGGGCCCGGATCGTCGAGCGGTTCAATCAAGAGCGGAATGTGCAGACTTGGGTCGAGCGCGGCGCAACGCGTCCATTCGAAATAGTGGCGAGTGGTGATGGAACCGGCTTCGGGGTCGAGCCGCAACCAGTTCGGTCCGCTGCCTTGCGGTGACGCGATGAGTTCGTAGTTGCCTGCCGCGTCAACCTCGAACTCAGTGTCATTAAGCGTGTGGCCGAGTTTCTGCGACATGGTGCCACCGGCCGTGCCGATTTCAACGGTGAACGACGTGTAACACGCGTTCGCGATGTTGCCGCGAATTCGATACGACTTGGTGGGGTCGATAACGGTTCCGTAGTACACGGTGTCGGGGTTATCGCCAAGCAACTTTTTGTTGGGCATGAACCAACGGTTCCAACGCGGTCGCAGCGGATCAGCCTCGAGCCAGAACTGCAGGGAATGGTGCAAACAATGCATTGCGAATTCTCGATACGACGCTCGATCGAGATCGGAAACAAAGTTCCAACGAGTGTCATCGGCGTCGGTATTGATTGCAGCAATGAGTTCGGCCAGTTCGGCCATCGCAAGCGCGGATTCCATTGTTCCCCCTAGGAAGTCGTTTGTGATCCTACGGTTCGAATGCCGGTCGTGCCCGGGCTGTGGTTGGATGTCGATTGACGTTCCGCACAGGAGATTCCGTGTCACTCGCGCTTTTGCCCGAACTTGTTGAGCCATTTGTCGCTGGTTTGCTCGGCGCGTGCGATGTCGACGGCGGACCAACCGATGAACAGATCGCTGTGCTGCAAGCGATTGTGCTGCAGGTGTGGCATCGGCCTGATCTTGATCTGCATGCGCAGACGCCACTCGACCCGCAACAACTCGCAGCAATCGTTACATCACCGACCGACCGCCGCCATTTTCACGAACTCGTCGTGACGCTTGAAGCATGTCGTCACCCGCTCACTGACGCGCAACTCGAACGCGCGGAGGACTACGAACTAGCGATCGGGATCACTGGCCCCGACGCGGCGCTGTTCCGCACGATGGTCGACGAAGGAACCGATCGAGCAAAAGCGGACTTCGCAAGATTCCTTGAGGGAAGTACCGACGCACGGGTCGAACCATCGCTTCGTGATATTGCAGTTGATGACGGTGCGAGCGAACCGGAACTCGCGGCTCGCATCGAGACGTTGCGTTCTTGCGCGCCTGGCACCCTCGGCCACGCGTATATCGAGTTCTATGACATCGCTGGTCTGCCCTTGCCTGGCGTTGAAGCGTCGCCGATGAATCACTTCTATGTGGGCCATGACATGACACATGTGATTTCTGGAATGGGCACTACGGCCGAAGCCGAAGTTGCGCTCAGTGCATTCCTCATGGGAATGGCCGACGATGCAGTGAACCGGTCAGCGCTCCTCGCC
>CAIPQK010000149.1 GCA_903867185.1 uncultured Candidatus Nemicrothrix sp.
CCTATTTCCAAAGCAAGTTGGCAAACCTTTTGTTCTCCCTCGATCTCCAGCGCCGCCTTTCGCTCGCAGGATCATCAACCATTGCGCTCACCGCGCACCCGGGCGGAAGTCGCACTGACCTCGGTGTCGAAGGTTCTGGCCTTTCCAACAAAGTTCTCAAGCCAACCGGCGGGTTTGGACAGTCAGCGGCAAAGGGTGCCCTACCATTCGTGCGCGCGTGTGTCGATCCTTCCGCCAAGGGCGGCGAGTTCTACGGTCCGCGCTTCTTGATGTTTGGCTCACCCAAGTTGGAGACCCCGACGAAGCGAGCTCGAAATGCTGCGGTTGCGACACAGCTTTGGACTCGTTCGGAAGAACTCACCGGAGTTCGCTACCTCGACTGAGACGTCGATCAGTCGTAGTGCCAATCGCGTTCGGGTGGCGAGGTGTATTCGATGCATTGCACATCGAACCAAATCGGCAAAAGGTGCTTCACGTAGAACGCGTGAACCGTGCTGGCTGGATTTACAAGGTCGTCATAGACCTTCAGCTTGATATCGGGTTCGGTCTTCTGCATTTCCGCAATACGCGCACACAACGCATCGACTTCTTCGCGAGTGTCATGCAACAGCCCAAGATGGTCATAACCAGGCGACGACATCGGCTTGGGGCTTTCCGCCAAGAGAATGAATTGTGTTGCTCGCTCGTCGAGCATCATCAACAAACCGCTCTGACCGAGGATTTCCGTGTCCTTGCAGTCCCAACCAAAAAGCCCGCCGTAAAAGGCCCGGACTTGATCACGGAATTCTGGCGTAAGAGTTCCGGGAGCAAACGTGAGTTCCATGTGATTGAAGCGCATCATGGCGCCGACCATAGAACGATCTGAATCACGCCGCCGCAACTAGGGAAGAAAGGTTCCGGTGAGGGTTCGTTCGGTGTGCTGCGCCCGCCAGGCCAGCATCGCCCTTGCCTCAGCCCAACCCCGCTCGGGGTCCACAAGCATCGTCCTCCAAGTTGGATCGGCCGTGAGGTCATAAACAAGCGCCTCGCCGTCGGCGAACTGCACGTATCCGACATCGCCACTTCGCCGAACCGTGAGTTGATGACCCCCGCTTCGACGATCCCCCGGCCACTGTGCCCCATCGCGACCGGCGGTGAAGAACCGCCAATCGAATTCCCAAAATACTGCGTCTCGCCACTCTTCTGGCACGACACCATCAAGAAACGGTGTGAGCGATCGACCGTCACACTGTCGCGGCACAGGCTCCTGCAACATTTCACACAACGTCGGGAAAACATCGACGGCTTCACTGAACGAGTCGATCACCGCGCCGGCACTCTCCGACTTTCGCGGGTCGCGAATGATCAACGGGATGTGGAAACTTTCCTCGAACCACCCCATCTTTTGCACCATGCCATGATCGCCGAGTTGCTCGCCGTGATCGGATGTCACGACAACGATGGTGTTGTCCCATTGACCAGACTCACGAAGCGCTTGCCACACTCGCCCAAGTTGCTGATCGACGTCGCTAATCATCCCGTAGTACTGCGCGCGCATTTCGCGCTGTCCCGCTTCATCCGCCGGTGCTACGAAGTAGGAGATCGACAACAGAAACTCGTGAAGCGGATGAATCTCTGAACCTGCAGCATTCGGAAGATCAACCGCAGAACGGTCATACACAGTCGACCACTCCCCCGCCGCGGCGAATGGCGGATGGGGACGCAAATGACTCAAGTGCACAAACCATGGATCTTCTTGAGTCGGCAGCCACTCAAGGAATCGATTCGTAAGGAACGCGCTGATACCCACTTCTGC
>CAIPQK010000150.1 GCA_903867185.1 uncultured Candidatus Nemicrothrix sp.
CCCGAGTTTCGCCGTCGCCTTCTTTCACGATTCCCAGACGAGCCATGTGCGCAAACCTTCCCTTTTATGCCACTCGTTGTGGCTATTCCGAAACAGGCCCCTCACGCAGAGTGTCATTTTCGGCAGTCTCCAAATTCTATAATGTTGATGGAGTCCGCGGTCGACGAACCGCGCACTGTGCGCCCGCCCTTGAGCGCAGGATTCGATGCCTACCAAACCTGGCCGAGGGCACCTAAACTCGTCGCATGCGACAAATTCTTGGCCTCACTCGGTATGCGGTGATTGTCCCCGCGATTGCCTCCATCATCGGAGCGCTACTCCTGATGGCCCAAGGGTCAATCGAGATGGTGGTCGTGGTCTATGAATCGATCACGACCCATGCCTACCTCAAAGACACGATTGTTGGTGTCCTGACCGCAGTCGACGCAATCCTGTTGGGAACCGTTCTGCTGGTTATTGGTTACGGCCTGTATGAGTTGTTTGTCGACCCCGAACTCACGGTTCCCGATTGGTTGCAGGTCAGAGACCTGGACGACCTCAAGTCGAAACTGATCGGTGTCGTCGTCGCGATTATCGCGGTGGTTTTCGTTGGTGTTTTCGTTGATGCCAATCGGGCAAATGAAGTTCTGTCGTATGGCATCGGCGCGGGTGCGTTAGTTGCCGGGCTTGCCGTGTTCGCTCTGGCGACACGTAAAAGCGACAAGCCCAGCGTCAAAACTAAGCCTTAATCCCGGGCTCGGGACTGCGGTCTAGTCGAGAAGACCTTCGGATACGAGCCATTCACGGGCGATGACCGCGGCCGACAATTTCTCGTCAACGCTGCGGACATTGAGTGCGACCAGATCCTCGGCGCTCATCGCTGCAGAAACAGCATCAATCAGTGCACGCGCATCGGCGTTCACCGCTTCCGACGCAATCGGCACAACGTTCGACGCGAGGAACAATCCGAGTGGGTCGGAAAGGGTTACCAGTCCGAGCTGCTGAATTCGCGGGTCTGCGCTGTACACGTTCGCCATATCGACGATGCCGGCGACGAGGGATTCAACGGTCGTGTCTCCGGTTGCCTCGAACGAAACCGTCACACCATACATTGCGAGCAAACCAGCGGGACCGTAGGGGCGTTCGGCGAGTTCGGGCGCGCCACCGAGCGTAATGTCGGTGAGACTCGCCAGGTCGGCAATCGATTCAACGCCGTTTGCAGACGCAAAATCTTGTGTCACGTTGTAGGAATCTTGGTCACTTGCGGGCGACATTGCGAGGGCAGTCAGGCCTTCGGGCAACGACGTCGCGAGGGCCGCATAGACGTCCTCCGCCGCAGTTTCCGTCGCGGTCGGGACAAAGAACTGCAAGAGGTTACCGGTGTACTCCGGGAACAGGTCTATTTCGCCGGCAACAAGTGCGGGTACGTATACGTCACGCTGTCCGAGCGAGAACTTACGCTCAACCGCAAATCCGGCGTCCTCCAGGACTAGGGCGTACGCCTCGGCGACGATCTCATTCGAATAGTAAGCCTGCGAGCCAATAACGATGGGCTCTCTCGATGGCACTGCGCTCGGGGCGCACCCGGCGATGCCGAGGGTCAAACCAATACTGGCCGCAACGGCGGCGATTCGCGTGAGTTTCATGACTTCTCCAAAGGTGTAGGGGGACTCAATCTAGCCCCTGCCAATCGTTGAAACAAACCAATGACGCGATCACCCGTGACGGTGATGACGATGATGACAAGTGAACTCGCCGTCACCTGTGGAAAGTTGCGCAGAGCCAAACCTTGAATGATTCCGAACCCGACACCGCCGAGTCCGACCAGTGGAGCGAGAACGACGGTGGAGACCACTTGGATGTAAGCGATTCGAAACCCCCCGATGATCGAAGCTGAGGCAAGGGGAAGCTCCACGTGTCGCACCAGCTGCCCGGTGGTCATGCCCTGAGCCGTTGCGGAATCTCGAATCCAGGCCGGAATAGTCGTCACACCCGAGTACGCGCCGGCAAGGAGGGGAGGGAAAGCGATAGCCGAAAGTGCGAGCACGACAGATAACTCGCGGAATTGAATCCCCATCACAAGAACGAGTGCGAACAACAGTCCCATGGTGGGAATGGCCCGTGAGAATGAACCGAGCCCGACAACGAGGAATTCACCTCGGCCGAAGTGCCCGATTGCGACACCAATCGGAACAGCGACAATCGCAGCGATAACGATTGCCAGAAACGTGAGACAGAGGTGTTCTGCGACGAGGTTCCACAACCCGTAGCGACCAGCCCAATTCTCGGGGTTCGAAAGCCACGCCCCTAACCCGCCGAAATCAAGCATGGTCGACCCGGACGAAACGCCAGCGCGTCATCAACCGACCGACGAGCCACAGACCAACGTCGAGAGTGAGAGCAATGACACAAATCGCAAGGATCCCCGTGATTATCTCCTCGGGGATTTTCCGCTGGAATCCGTCAATAAAGAGGTAGCCAAGGTTGCGAACACCCACGACTGCCCCAATCGAGGCGATGGAAATGGTGCTGGCGGCGGCCACCCTCAGTCCGGCGATGAGGCCGGGCACCGCCATCGGGAGTTCAACATGGACGAAGACCTGCCACGAGTTCATTCCCATCGACTCCGCGTTGGTCACGGTCGGTCGCGGGACCTGCGTGAACGAATCGTGTGCCGAGAAATACATCGATGCGATGACGTAAATGGTGAGCGCGATGACGACGTTCGTCGGACCGGTGAAGTCGGTTCCGATGAGGACTGGAAGTGTGACGAACAAGGCAAGAGACGGGATCGCGTAGATTGCCCCGAGAACTCCGCGTGTGGGGTTCACCCATCGAGGTGGTGTGATTCGGGCGGATACGACGGCCAGGAAAGCGCCGACCACAATCGGACCAACGGAGACGCTCAGATGCGTGGCGGCCAACCCCGCAACGAAAGTCCAGTTGGCGATGAACCACTCCATTAGACGCCGAGAATCTTTCGAACAAACCCGTTCGCGGGTTTTGCAGTGAGCTCCGATGGAGCCCCGGTTTGTTCAATGTGCCCGCCGTTCGACAGGACCACTAACTGATCGGCAATTTTCATCGCTTCATGGCGATCGTGTGTGACAAAAATGATGGTGAGGCCGAGTTCGCGCTGAATGCGACACAACTCGTCTTGCAGTTCCTCACGCACAATCGGGTCGACCGCGCCGAACGGCTCATCCATGAGCAGAATGTTGGGTTTGATTGCGAGGGCTCGAGCGACACCGACTCGTTGTTGTTGACCGCCCGACAGTTGTTGGGGGTATCTGCTGAAGAATTGCTCGTCGATGCCAACCATCGTCAGCATTTCGGTTGCGTTAGCCTCAGCGACGTCTGCCGGCTGTCCGGCGATACGGGCGATAAGCGTCACGTTGTCGATCACCGTTTTGTGGGGGAGGAGCCCCACTTCTTGCATGACATAGCCGACCGTACGCCGCAGCGTGACGGCATCGAGGCCGGCAACATCGAGTCCATCAATCGACACAGACCCCGAAGTCGGCGTCACCATTTTGTTGACCATTCGGATGACAGTTGTCTTTCCCGAACCGGAAAGACCCATCAACACGGTGACCTTCGCCGTTGGAACGGTCAGCGAAAAACTGTCCAGCGCGGTGATGTCACCGTACTTTTTTGACACGCGGTCGAATTCAATCACGTGGAAGATCCGTGGTTTTGGTCAGGCTGCGCTGACGGTGACACCACGCCAGAAGGCCACATAATTGGCGATTTCTTTGGCGGCATCCTTGGGGTCGCGGTAGACCCACACGGCATCGGTGTTGACGTCGCCATTCACGTTCAGCGAGTAGTAGTTCGCGAGGCCCTTCCACGAACACGTCGATGTGGTGGCAGAATCAACGAGAAATTCCGATTCGACGCTGTCCATCGGGAAATACTGGTTGCCTTCAATCTCGATTGTCTTGTCTGATCGTGCAATGACTGCACCGTTCCATGTCGCTACGTACATCGTTGCCTCCTTGGCATTGGTTTAGCGCTCCGCAATCTCGTTAGGTCGAGCATACGGTCGTTGTTCCCGATGAAGGAATTTGCCAAGTGAAACGTTAGCGATGAGCCCAGATTCTCGAGACTCATCGTTCGCCTATCGCCTTAGTCGTTGCGCGCGGCGCAAGTGTTGCGACCATGATGGCACCTCCCAGCGCGACGAATCCCGAAATTCGAAGAGCCGACGCGGATCCTTCCGCGAAGGCCACAGCGGCAGCGGAATGCAATTCGGTCCAGATCGTTTCAAGGAACTGTTTCGCGGGTTTCATCGCCTCAGGCAAATCGTTGAGGTCAATTCCCAGAATGGCCGGAGATTTCGTGACGAAATCGGAAAATTCCGTGATCTTTTCCGAGGGTATCTGAGCGGGGAATTGAACAGTGGCGACATAATCGGTCATCGATGTCCTATATCGAACGGTTAATGCGGCGCCAAGAACCGCAATTCCAATCGCACTGCCGAATTCTCGGGCTACGTCGTTGACGGCAGAAGCGACACCCTGCTGTGATGGGGGAAGTGATGCCGTGATTGCTGTCGTGGCGGGGGTTGCCGCGAACGCGACACCGAGCGCCATCACGACCAGCGCGGATTCGAAAAGCCAAAAGTTAAAAACGTCCGTGAGGTTCGAAAACGCAAACATCGCAATCGCGAATGCCGTCAAACCTATGGTTCCCAAAATTCGCTGCGGATACTTCTGCGACAGATGTCCGACGAGTCTTGTGGCGGGCAGCATGACGAAGGGCATCGGAAGCAGGTGGAGTGCGGCCTGCCACGGCTCGAATCCGCCAACAAACTGGAGGTACTGCATTGCGACAAAGATGAAACCGAATTGGGCCAGAAACTGAACAGTAATGGATAGCGCGCCAGCACTAAATCCGCGAATAGCGAACAGTCGCGGGTCGAGAAGGGGATGAGCGACCCGACGTTCCCACAGCACGAATACCACGAGAAGGCCAAGGCCGCAGGTGAGCCCGGCAACGGTGATGCTGTCGTTCCACCCGCGTTCAGGACCCTCGATGATTCCAAACACCAAACTCGAGACGGCGAGCACAGACAGGATTCCGCCCGCAATATCAAGGCGATGACCAGAATCATCTTTACTGTTGACCACGTTGACGGTCACACCGAGAAAGCCGATGGTCGCGAGGACGAGATTGAGCCAAAAGAA
>CAIPQK010000151.1 GCA_903867185.1 uncultured Candidatus Nemicrothrix sp.
CAAATCGACAGAGGTCGTCGTCTCGCAGACCATCGGCATGAGACCCGGCGTCATTCCTTGCACGAATGACTTCGAACTACTGGCGCCTGACTCCGCAGGAAAAAATCCGATTCCCGCAACGGCGAGGCACACGACAAGCGCGCCAATCTTTGATCTTGACGAAGTCGTCATTCGGGAAACTTTCTTATCCACTGAGATTTCCGCTCTCTTGACCTCGTTGGTACAGGCACCTGATAGTAAACAATGGGGACAACGAGATGTCTAGTCAGAGCCAGACTTTTCCCCGATCCGAACCTGAAACAGATAGCCCCAGAAGCCCCACCTCATGCTTGAGACCCCAGCGCCACACATTCAGCCCAAATCTGGTCCGCGACAACACCGAAATCGAGCCCTTGATGGGGCCCGAGCCACATCGGCGATTTTGGTTGTTGCCCACCATTGTGCGACCCCAGCTGCCGGAGGCCCTTCCCCAGGCCCGCTCATCGGCCGATTTCTCGACTCGGCGGGCCACTGGGCAGTCGCTCTGCTGTTCATCCTCTCGGGGTATCTCCTCTTTCGCGAGTTCGTCGGAAAAATCCTGTTCCAGGAATCGCGCACTCCCCTGCCCCACTACTTCGAACGCCGCTTTCTCCGGATCTACCCCGCCTACTGGCTTTCTCTCATCGGGGCCGTGCTCCTGCTCAGTTCGGCACGAATACAGGGAAGCACATTCGGACTCTTCACTCTTTTCGAACGATTCTTGAACAAGGACACGCCATTTCCCGGGATTGCGGTCTACTGGACACTCTCCATAGAAATCGTCTTCTATCTCTTTCTGCCGATCTTCTCGGCAGTCTTAGGCGTGCTGCTCTCCCGAATCTCCACTCTGAAAAATCGAATTCGAACGCTGCTGATCGCGATCATGATCCTCATCGCAGTGACCCCCGTCTACATAGGCCTTGTCGTCTCTTCCCACCAGGATGATTTTCGACTGACCTCAGCGTTCCCGCAGTACGTCGGTTGGTTTGGTCTCGGAATGATGCTCACTGTTTTGGCCGAGCTCCGATCGAGGGGGCTACGAATCTCCCAGTCGCTTTGCGGCCTGGCCGATCGAACATGGGCATGCTGGATCTGTGCCGGGGTTGCATTTGCGAGCATGCTCGCCATGAAGAGTGACAGTGAGTCGTTCGGACTCTTCTACCAATGGTCAACTCTCGAAACACAATTCACCATGGTTTTCTTAGGTGCCACCACGTTCTTCTTTCTTCTGCCCCTCACCGTCGGAACACGAACAAGCAGGGGCGTTCAACTGCTGGGCTCACGACCGATGGTCTGGCTTGCCAGCGTCTCTTACGGTGTTTATCTCTGGCATCTCATCGTGATTTTGTACATCAATTTTCACTTGAAATTGCCCCACGGCTTTTTCGGATTTTTACTGTTGTTTGTCCTTACGCTTGTCCCATCCGTTTTGATCGGCTGGCTTAGTTCTCGCCTTGTCGAACAACCCGCACTGAAGTTGGCTCGATGAATTCCCAGACCACATCCACCGAAGGACCAAAAGGTTGGATTCGGCTTTTCGGTGCCATCGTTTTTGTCATTGTCGTTGCCGGGATTTTCGCGTTCCTAATTGGAGATCGGTCAACAAGCCAATTAAAGCCGAAGTCCGATCCAGTCATAGCGTTCGATACGTTCAACCACGCGAGTGCAAACGGTTCTCTCGGACGCATCAATGGGAACTATCAGTGGTCTTCCGTGTCAGGCCAATGGGCCATCGACGGTGGCGTTGCGCATTCGCTTGTATCAAGTTCCGGATCAAGCTTCGCAACCGTCGAGATCGGCAACGACGCATCGGTGAGTGCTTTAACAACAGGACGCGGCTCATGCGGCCTCGTTGCTGTATTCAGCGATCTTTCGAACTTCGTGAGCCTTCAAAGAGATGACAGAGAAGCAAATTGGAAAATCATCGTCATTCGCGATGGAAAGCCAGAAACTATTGGTTCCGTGGGCGGAATCGCCGCCGACAACAATCGAATCTCCCTTCTCGTTGATCCACCTGTGGTCACTGCGGTCTCCGGTGGAAACCACAGCTCATTCGTCGCAGAAAACCTTCCAACCGGTACACAAGCCGGGCTTTTCACAACCGGTCCCGCATCAACTTTGTGCACCTTTGATGACGTGACCTTCGTTACGCCCTCGCAATAGCGAAACCTCACTATTCCTTCACCTCTTCCCTGACGGAACTGGCATCAACTGGACTACCGTCAGCCCTCAATCAACGGGGGCTCCTATGAGTAGCGACGAGATGCTGGCCAAGAAAGATGAATTCTTCGGCCACAACGTGGTCCGTGACCCCTACCCGAAACTTGCAGAACGAGCGGCCCAGTGCCCGGTGCACCCGGGGACCTTCTCAACGTTCTTCGACATGGTCGGTGCCGAGGACATCCTCTTCCCCGATGCCGAGCAGATTTCGGTGCTGTCCTTCGATGGCGTCGACGCCGGATTCAAAGACCAGGAACATTTTTCTTCGTGTTGGTACGAAGCCAGCCTTGGCAAGATGATCGGCCGCACGATCATCGAAATGGACCCGCCCGAACACGGTCGCCATCGCCAACTGATTCAAGGCGCGCTTACCAAACGTGAAATGCATCGATGGGAAGAAGAGTTCGTTCGAGCGATCGTTGATACAACGATCGACACATTCATCGAATCTGGTCGAGCTGATCTTGTCGATGACTTCGCTCTTCACTACCCACTCAAAGTCATCGCTGCCGCCTGCGGTCTCCCACAGGAAGATGTCTCGTCGTTCTATCGATGGGCGGCAATCCTCACCAATGTGAGCATTTCGGCCGAGGAACGCGAAGAGGCGTCAGCTGAATTCGGCGAGTACCTCGCCGCTGCGGTCACCGATCGTCGAGCCAACCCGCGTTCTGATCTGGTCACCCATCTTGTGCAGGCCGAGTTTCGCGACAGCGCCGGTCGTCAAGCGTTGAACGACGACGAAGTCATTGCGTTTCTGCGCCTGCTTCTTCCTGCTGCCGCGCAAACGACATACAGAACGCTCTGCAATTTTCTGTTTGGCTTGTTGTCGCACCCGGAACAATTACAAGCGTTGCGCGACGATCATTCGCTAATCGAACAAGCAATTGAAGAAGGATTACGTTGGCAACCGCCGCTTATGTCATTCGGGCGCACAACAGTTGCCGATGCGGAAATCGAAGGCGTTGCCGTTCCCGCCGGAACCCTTGTGAATCTGGTTGTCGGTATCGCGAACCGCGATCCGCAACGTTGGGAGAACCCTGACGTGTTCGACATCTACCGCGAACCGCAGGGCCACCTTGCCTTCGGAAGCGGCGCACATGTGTGTCTTGGTATTCACTTCGCTCGCATGGAACTTCGGGTTGCGATGGAGCAAGTTTTAACTCGTCTCGCCGATCTGCAATTCGAACCTGGCATAGAACCAGTTCACATCGGTGGCCTCGGCCAACGCTCCCCCGCCCACCTTCCTGTCACCTTCACCCCAGCGACTCCGATTGGAACTGCACCGTGAGCACACCTGACCTCATTATCCGCAATGGTCGAGTCATCGATGGCACCGGTGCACCGGCATTCGACGCCGACGTCGAAGTCACCGATGGCAAGATTTCCTTCATTGGCACCAGCACCGCGAGTGCACCCAATGAGATCGACGCACACGGAAGCGTTGTTGCCCCCGGGTTTGTCGACATTCACACCCATTACGACGCACAAGCTCACTTTGAACCCACCATGTCGCCCTCGTCATGGCACGGAGTCACCACCGCCATGATGGGCAACTGCGGATTCAGCATTGCACCGGCCGATCCCGACAGCGTTGCGTGGCTGATCAACATGCTTTCTCGAGTCGAGGGAATGGAAGTCGATGCACTTTTAGAAGGCGTTGACTTCAAAGGTGGCGATTACGGCGACTTTCTCAACGGTCTCGAAGGCCGCATCGGCATCAACCTTGTTGGTTACGTCGGTCATTGCGCAATCCGGCGTCTCGTGATGGGCGCGGCGGGCTCTGAGCGCGCTGCTACCGATGACGAAATTACGCAGATGGCTGCACTCGTGCGCACGGCGATGACGCAAGGCGCCATCGGCTTCTCGAGTTCACAGCTCGACATTCATTCCGATCATGAAGGAAAGCCAGTTCCGTCAAACCTGGCGGAACCAAAAGAACTCATCGCGCTGTGCGCCGTGCTTTCGGAATTCGATCACGGAGTCATTGAATTCCTTCCCCGTTCCGGTTCTGCTGATTTTGATGCGGCAGATCAAGACTTGCTCCTGGCGATGAGCGAGGCATCGGGCTTCAAGTTGATCAACATCAATCCACTCACGCTGTTCCCTGGTAATCCAGAGGGCCATCGCAACGCGCTCACATTCTGCGAAGAGGCGGCTGCTGCTGGTCATCACATCCACCCGATGTACATGATCAACGTCAAAGGTATTCACTTCTCTCTCGATTCCACATTCGTGCTCGATGAGATGCCAACATTCCGCCGCATTCTCACGCTTCCCATTGCCGAGCGCGCCGCTGAACTCGGCCTCGAGTCCAACCGTGTTGCAATGCGCAGTGAATTTGCCGATACCACTGGCCGATCGTTCGTCTTTGGATGGCCAGATGTGAGCGTCGCGTCGGTCAGCAAAGACGCACTCGCAGCAGCCGTTGGAAAGACCATCGCAGAACTCGCGCATGATGCAGAGATCGACGGTGTCGACGCGATGATCGACCTCGCACTGGCCGATGGTCTCGAAACAGTATTTGTCTGGCGACGCAAAGCCGATCCCGCATTGGCTGCCGCAACCAAAGAGATCGTGACGCACCCGCTCACCATGGCTGGCTCAAGCGACGGCGGTGCTCATCTGCTCACGTTCTGCGGAGCCGACTACACCACCCGCACATTGACCGAAACCGTCCCCGACATGATGACCTTGGAACAAGCCGTTGCTCGCCTCACCTCAGAACCGGCTCGGCTTCATGGCCTTAACGACCGCGGCACCCTCGCAGTGGGCAAAGCAGCCGACATCGTCGTGTTCACGCCCGACCAACTCAGCATCGACCCCATTACATTGCTGCGCGATTTCCCCACAGGCGCCGGACGCTTGGTGTTCGGAGCGCATGGCTACGACGCAGTGATCGTGAACGGCGAACCGCTGTTCATCGACGGCGTTCACACCGGAGCTCTTCCGGGAGCAATCCTTCGGCCTTGAACGCCGCAAAATGCGCGGCTCCGTCCGCAATCGCGCCGATTCTCACCAAATTCTTACCTTGTGTTCGGCGTTCTCTTTCCTC
>CAIPQK010000152.1 GCA_903867185.1 uncultured Candidatus Nemicrothrix sp.
CCGACGAGGCCGGTATCGCCATCAGCGACCTTCGCCTCGACGAGCCCTCACTTGAAACTGTCTTCATCAATCTCACCGGTAAGGACCTGCGCGAATGACCACGATCGAAACTCCCCTTCTCATTCCGAATCGTTCGGCCCGGGCCGCCGGCGTCACCGCATTTCGCGCATTGCTTGCCCGTGACCTGCACGTCTTGGCGCGGAACCTTCGAGAGTTCATCCCGCGCACCCTTCTCCAACCGTTGTTGTTGGTCTTTGTGTTCGCCTATGTGTTCCCCAAGATCGGTCAAGGCATTGGTGGCAGCGGAGCAGCAGCATCAGCGTTCTCCACCATGCTCGTTGCTGGCGTCGTTGGTCTTGCGGTGTTGTTCCAGGGAATTCAGTCGGTGGCACTTCCACTCGTGACGGAATTCGGCGTCACTCGCGAAATCGAAGATCGAGTGCTTGCACCACTGCCGGTTGACTTTGTCGCAATCGAGAAGATCACCTCGGGCGCACTGCAGAGCCTGTTCTCAGCGATCATCGTGTTTCCCATCGCCTATTTCGTTCCGGCGACTCCGGTTCATCTCAATTTCCACTGGCTCATCCTGCTCACGCTCACACCTTTGGCTTGTTTGATGTGTGGAGCATTGGGGCTCATGTTTGGCACCGTCTTCAGCCCACGCACACTCCCGATGCTCTTCGGCGTTGTCGTATTGCCAATCACCTTCTTGGGCTGCATCTACTACCCGTGGGCAGCGCTTGCTCCCATCAAGTGGCTCCAGATTGCTGTGCTGGCGAATCCACTCGTCTATGTCACCGAGGGATTTCGCGCTGCGCTCACCAATGCTCCAACGATGTCGTTATGGGTGATCTACCCGATGCTCATTGCGCTCACAGCACTGTTCACCTTCATCGGCCTGCGCAATTTCCGTAAGCGCGTGATCGCCTAAGCACGTTTCCTGTCAGTCGAAAAGTGATGTAGCGAATGCTTCGCCTTCTGCGCGCCCGGTTTCGAGCGCAATAAACCATTCGGTACCGAAAGCCATAGCGAAGACCTCGGGTGGCATCTTGAAGAAGAAGGAATCGGGTCCGATCTGGCTGCGATGTGCCGCCATAGCGGCCTTCTTTACGTCCACTACTGAAGCAACGTCAACGGCATGGGTAATCACGGCTTCGGGTGAACCGAATTCACCCCGATCAGCAGCTGCGGCGCGCTGGCGCATCTGTTCAACGGTTTCGCCTTCAAGCTCGCCCTCAACGTCATTCTCAAAGAGCGCAGCATTCTCGGCCATTTGCTTCATGATGCGATCGCGGTTCATTGTCGACTGGAAGACGCGATCGACGCCAGCGATTTCTGCAGCGCGCTTGCCGACTCGGTGAACCTGAATGTGATCGGGATGTCCGTAACCACCGTGGGAGTCGTAGATGGTGAGAACGTCAGCATCGGCATCGATAAGGATCTTTGCGAGACGCTGAGAGGCTTCTTCCACATCGGCCTGCCAGAAACACAACGGATTTTCGTTGGTGGGTTCACCAATCATTCCGCTGTCTTCATAGCCAAGGAACTCAACACGGTCGAGACCCATGATCTCGGCGGCCTGATGAGTTTCGACGACACGGCGCTCCCACAGTGGCTCGCCATCGTTCAGAACGCCGGGCTGCGGTTCACCTTGTTCGCCACGAGTGGCCAAAACGAGAACAACCTCGTGATCATCTCGCTTCGCAAGCGTCATCAACCCACCAGTGGCAATCGCCTCATCGTCAGGATGAGCGTGAAAACAAACAAGCGTTGCCATTAGGCGATTGCCCCTTCAGATCGGAGTACTGCCAATCGAGCGTCATCAGCGACGCCCCATTCTTTCAATACCTCATCGGTGTGCTGGCCAGGATGAGAAGGCGGACGCTGAATGCTCGCTTCCGTCCGCGAGAAACGTGGCGCCGGCGCGGGCTGAACAACTCCAGCGTTTTCAACGAACGTTTTGCGCGCAACCGTGTGCGCATTCGTGGTCGATTCCACAAGCGAAAGGATGGGAGCGACACAGGCATCTGAGCCCTCGAATATCGCAGCCCATTCGTCACGAGTTTTCGTTGCGATCACCGCAGCAAGCCGTTCCTTCAAGTGCGGCCACATCGAGCGATCGTTTTGCTTGGCAAATTCTTCGTCGCCAGCAAGGCCGGTCTTCTCAAGTAGCTCGGCGTAAAACTGGGGCTCGATCGCGCCAACAGAAAGGAACTTCCCGTCAGAACATTCGTAAACCTCGTAGTAGTGAGCACCCGTGTCGAGCATATTGACGCCACGCTCATCGCTCCAGAGGCCCATCGCCATGAATCCGTGCATGAATGTCGTAAGAACCGCGGTGCCATCAACCATGGCCGCATCAACAACCTGGCCCTTGCCCGACACGCGTGATTCGATAATTCCGCATGCGATACCAAAGGCCAGCAGCATGCCGCCGCCGCCAAAGTCTCCTACCAAGTTCAATGGCGGTTGCGGGCGCTCATCGGGACGTCCGATTGCGCCAAGTGCTCCACCAATGGCGATGTAGTTCATGTCGTGACCGGCCATTTGTGCCATCGGACCGTCTTGGCCCCAGCCGGTCATGCGCCCATAAACAAGTTTCGGATTCCGAGCCAAACACGCATCGGGGCCGATTCCCAGACGTTCGGTGACGCCGGGGCGGAATCCTTCAATAAGAGCATCAGCATTCTCGACCAAACCAAGAACTGTCTCGACGCCGTTGGGGTTCTTGAGATCGACACCAATCGAGCGACGACCGCGGTTCATGACGTCTTTCGGTGGAGTAGCGGGATCGCCGCCGTAGACCTGCCCAGCGCGATCGACGCGGATGATGTCGGCGCCCATGTCAGCGAGCATCATCGCCGCGAATGGTCCTGGCCCGATACCAGCGATCTCAACGATTCGTACGCCCGCGAGAGGTCCCATAAAAACTGCTCCTTAACGTGGAAAGAAGTGGTTATGCGTTGGCACGAGCTGCAAGTGCAGTCACGTGTTCGATGATGGTCGCCCAATAGTGGCGGGGCACATCGTGACCCATATTTTCAAGAACGAGGAATTCACTGCCACGCAAGCACTCTGCAGTGCGCTCACCACCACTAAGAGTTACGAGCGGATCGATATCTCCGTGAATCACAAGCGCGGGCACGTCGATGCCACGCAGTGCTTCCGAACGCGGCGGCGAGGTGACAATTCCGATGAGTTGCGCCGTTGCGCCTTCAGGGTGGAAACAACGATCAAACTGCCGAGCGTTGCGTTCGAGAATCCAATCGTCATCGAAATAGACCGGGCCGGCATACAACTGACCAATCCGAAGTCCAGCGGCGAGGTTCGCGTCGCGATCAGATTCTGCTGGCTCAAGCAGTGCCGCCACACATTCGTCGGTGGGCTGACCAACGTCAGGGTCACCGGTCGTTGACATGACTGACGTGAGCGAAGCGACGCGTTCCGGACAGTCGATTGCCATCTGTTGAACAATCATTCCGCCCATCGAAGCGCCCATGAGATTCACGCGATCAAGACCAAGGGCATCGCAGAGTCCCCATGCATCGGCTGCCATATCGGGAAGTTGATACGGGGCCTCGATGGACTCTCCTTGCAAGTACCCGACAATCGCGGCCTCAAGATCAATCTCGGTCGCGATTTTTGTCGAAAGCCCAACATCACGGTTGTCAAAAATGATGACGTAAAAGCCGCGATCAACGAATCCTTGAAGAAAATCTGGGTTCCACCAGTTGAGCTGGCAACCAAAACCGGCGACCAGAAGGAGGGGCGGATCTGCCGGATCTCCGAGGGTCTCGTATTCGAGTTCAATACCGTTCGCTGGTGCACGCATGGGGAGAATCCTCGCCCCCACCCGGCATGTGGTCAAGCGACGACGACTACCGTTCGCTCCATGGGTGAAGGCGAACACTTCGATCGCAACCATGCTTCGGCGGCTGGGTATCGGATCGACTCGCTTAATGGCGAACCAGTCTGGATGGTTCCGACCCGCCAGGACAGGCCCAACCTTCCTGTCGAGACGTGTCCGTTCTGCGTTGGCGGCCTCGAAGCTCCCGACGATTACGAGGTCCAAGCCTTTCCAAACCGATGGCCACCGTTTGACAACGATCGCGCAGAGATCGTTCTGTACACCTCCGACCACAACGCATCATTCGCTGATCTCACTCCCGATCACGCTCGCCGCGTCGTCGACCTGTGGGCGGAACGTTCTGCGGTGCTCGGCGCGCGCGATGACATCAATTATGTGCTGATCTTCGAAAACCGAGGTCCCGAAGTGGGCGCGACCATTGCGCACCCGCACGGACAGATCTACGCGTTCGACATCGTGCCGCCAGTCGTCATCGCTGAAAATGCCAACGCGACGGAAACT
Organism: uncultured Candidatus Nemicrothrix sp.; assembly: GCA_903867185.1. Classification (GTDB taxonomy): domain Bacteria; phylum Actinomycetota; class Acidimicrobiia; order Acidimicrobiales; family Acidimicrobilacustridaceae; genus Acidimicrobilacustris. The sequence continues at coordinate 4,370 of CAIPQK010000152.1, forward strand.
TCGTTCGAAGTTCCATCGAACGAACTTGTGGTTGCGACGCATGGCGAATGGTCTGCATGGGTTCCAAGCGCCGCCTCGTGGCCCTACGAACTCTTACTTGCTCCCTCGGTTGAGGTGGCCGATCTTCCGTCGCTTAGCGGGACTCAACGCAGCCAACTCGCCGCCCTCCTCATCGATGTCATCGAACGACTCGACGCGCTCTTCGACGCGCCAATGCCATTCATGATGTGGTTCCACCAACGACCGTTCGACAACATCGAGCGCACATCGCTTCGCGTGCATGCTCATATCGCGCCGATTCTGCGGTCGGCCGGCACACAACGATTCGTTGCCGCTGGAGAACTCGGCAGTGGCGTGGGGTTCAACCCCGTTGATCCGACAACAGCAGCCGAGCACCTCCGCACAGCGAAATGACTGATCAACACTTCACCGTTCACGCCCCTGGACGCGTGAATCTGATCGGCGATCACACCGACTATGCCGGCGGCTTGGCCCTACCTTGCGCCATTGACCTCGGCATCACTCTTCATGCCGAACGTGGCGGCACCGCCATCGTGCTC
>CAIPQK010000153.1 GCA_903867185.1 uncultured Candidatus Nemicrothrix sp.
CTGTCGGCCACTTCAGAAATGATTCTGTGAATCAGACGTTGATTCTGAATTGGAATGGCAGCACCTGGACCCAGGCCACCAGCCCCAACGTCGGCGCCTATGACAGCGAACTCAGTTCCGTGACCTGCATGAGCGCAACAATGTGTGCTGCCGTTGGCAGGTACCAGATTGACAGCATAGGACTGCAAACTTTGGTACTCGATTGGGACGGCAGCACCTGGACCCAACCGAGCAGCCCGAGCACCTACAGCACCGCTCTGACTTCAGTGGCTTGTGCCGATGCCACATCGTGTTTCGCTGTCGGATATTGGTATGGCCCGCCGCTCGGTTCGGTTAATCAGACGTTTACGATGCTGCTCAAAGGTCACGAACCACCTGCCACGACCACGACGTCAGCATCAGCTGATCCCTTAGCGCCTGCGTTCACCGGATGATACGTAAATCCGTCGTTGCTAGTGCGGCGACCATCGCTGTGCTTTTGGGCTGTCTAATTGTGAAGAGTTCTGCCGATGCTGCGGTCAACACTGCAACGGTGGTTCCCAGCCCTGACTCTGGAAGAGGGTTCACCGAGTTCAGATCAGTGTCGTGCGTCTCGGCAACCTTCTGTGTTGCCGTCGGTAACTCCTTCGACGGCTACCAAAGCAAGACGTTTCTGGTGGTTTGGGATGGCACCGCATGGACACAAGTCTCCACCCCCGATTTAGGCACCAATTCCGACACCTTGGAATCGATCTCTTGTGCGACCACATCCTCGTGCGTCGCCGTTGGCACCTCTTCCAGCCAGCGCAATTTTGCAACGTCGCTTGTATGGGATGGAACGACGTGGACCCCGGCTGCGATCCCCGCCGTCGGAGATGGCAGTTCCTACATGCATTCCGTGACGTGTTTGTCCGCATCTTCGTGTATTGCAGTCGGCACATACGACTTCTATCCCTCGCAACTTTCGCTGGTCGTGTCGTGGGACGGGAATCAATGGACCCAGATGGCCAGCCCCAGCCCGGGCACCGACTACAACGACCTCTACTCGGTATCGTGTGTAACCGCGACCTCGTGTACCGCCATCGGATTCTTCAGCACAGCGGACGTGTCTCAGACGTTGGTGCTTTCGGGGAATGACAGTTCGTGGTCGCAGGTCACCAGCCCCACTCCTACGAGTTTCGATTGGGGTCTGAATTCCGTTTCGTGCTCGACCGCGTCGTCGTGCATGGCTGTCGGTGCCGACGGTACGAACCAATCGCTGGTGCTCTTGTGGGATGGCAACAACTGGTCTCTGTCCCCCGGCCCAATCTCGGCGAATCGACTGGAGGGAGTGTCCTGCATGGACCCATCCTCGTGTGTCGCTGTCGGCAGTTACGAGGACGAAAATGGGGGGGCACAAACGATTGTGGCGGTCTGGGACGGAAATGTTTGGACACAGATCACCAGCCCCAGCCCGGGAGCGGGCTTCAACTCCTTGAGGTCGGTGTCGTGCGTGACCGCGACCACGTGCACCGCTGTCGGCGTAACCGACGATTACAACTACGGAACTCAGGCACGGACGTTGGTGCTCACGCTGTCCGAATCGCAATCGCCAGAACCCACGACCACGACCACGACGACGACAACATCAACATCAACATCGACATCGACATCGACATCGACATCGACGACACTCGCGGATTCGCCGACGACGTCCATCGCCGCCGGCGCCATCGAGCCCCGATTCACCGGCTAAGAGATCTACTGCCGTAGCAGTGTCAGAGTCCGATCATCCCTTGCGGGTTGGCTCAGACCGTTTCCATCTCGAGCTGCTGCGCGGGTTTCGCCGCTGTTGGCGTCGATGTTGGCGTCGATGTTGGCGTCGATCGAAGCGAGAGCACAACAAGAACCGCGACGACAATCAATGACCCCACGGCTCCGGCCGGTCCCCACACCGCGACCGCTGCGATAGCGGAGACCATCACTTGAACAGCAATCGTGGCGGTTTCGACGGGAGCCGCCAATGACGTGAAACGTCGGTGAAATGAACGCAACTGCGCAGGTGTCGTGACCCTCACGGTGAGCAGAATCGCAAGGCCGCGGATGAATCCGAAGAATGCTCCAATTGCAACGGCAACCAGTGGCGATGCGGTAAGCGCCGCCATCACAATTGTGAGGTACACCGCCGCAGTCATGATGTAGGTGGCAAGCCCAACCCCAATCTGCCAGCCGAAACCCGCTCCATAGACCCAACTCCGAAAGCTGTCGAGCCACTGCTCATTGACCTGACGGGTGTGGCCGGGGAGATGGAAACCGAGAATCCGCAGGTCCGATGATGCCGCAACCAAAGCGAGCAACGCGCAGAGGCCCATCGCCGCTGTCGCTGAAAGACCAACGAAATCGACGAGTAGCGCAATTACTGCAGCTCCTGCACCGAGAGTGACACCGCCGAGGAATGCTCCGGCGATGAACCAAACACTCGTTACGGCATAGTTCCGGCCGCGCCCGCGTTCGGTCAACGGCGTGATGGTCGACAACATCGAAAGCCCGCAAGGCGACCACGTTGATCGGACCGCTGCGGCGAATGCCACGACGAAAGCAAGAATGACGAGTAGTTGGTTCATGATGTAACTCCAATTTTTTGCATACTTGAGCAAAGAGAATGTTCACACTCAGGTGATGGAAATCGCCTGAACAACTTGATTAATAATCGGAACCGTTCGGAATCGTTGGAGGTAGGACCCAACAACGACGTAGAGACAAAACACTCGTCCCTTTTCTGTAAAGAACTTTTGACAGCCGCCCTGGCCTTCAATCACCCGCTGAAGCGATTGCTTCCCAAAATCAGTCGCTTTGATAGTCGGGAGCCCTTGGCTGGCGAACAGTGCCGTCCCCACGCTTTCGGGACCGTATTCGCATAAGGCGACGAAAATATCGGCCGAGGTCATGATCTCTACGGCCCCAGCACCGAAGTCCGATACCTGAATCGGCAGAGCGAAATTCGCCACATGCGCAACGGAATAGGTGACAGATGCATTTCGGGGATCGTTTGAACTGCGACTCGATGGGGCCAGCGACTGGCCGGGAGCATTGTTCTGAAAACGAGCTTCCCAGCCTGCAAGCAACTGCACCTGAATGCCCGCTTGGGCAACTGCTGTCATTACGGCTCCACAAATGGCTGTTGATACAAACGCGGATCCCCCGGGTTAATCCCGGCGGCTCTGAGTTCATCATCGATCCGTTGGGCTCGAGCTTCGCCGTTACGGCGAGCCGATTGCGATGCTGACCCTGACGTGAGCTTGCGTCCGCGTTCTGCAGCAAGACCAATGTCCGCCATTGCTTGTCCCATCAGATTGCGGACCTGGTCCCAACTTGTGGCGGCACCTTCACCAACGATCCGATTTGATTCGCCATCCACCATGATGAAATACGGAGCGACAGGAACTTGGTAGTTGATCCATGCTTCGGTTGAAAGCACCGTTTGAATGACACGCGGGGAAAGGTTACGAATTGCCGATTCGCTCTCGGCTTCAAGACCCTTTGTGACGATCACCAGTCGCGCTCCGCCAGGAACGTCGAGGCGTTCCGAATCAAACTCTTTCCAAAAATCACGGCACGTGAGACATGAGCTTGAAAGAAACGCGAGCAACGTGAGTCGGTTCGTGCTCTCGACCGCAACTGAAAGAACCTCGCCGAAACTGTCGAGTCCCACGAGGTCGAATGCCTCGGTGTCGCTCAACCGAGGCTGAGGAACGCCCGGCCGGATCTCGGGCTGGCCGGAATGACTCTGATGACGCGACGGCGGACCGTCGTCGTGATTCGGATCAAGATTCACACCAAGGTCGTGCAAACCCCGGAGAATTTCGGCGTGGCTACGAAGGAGGCCAGCGACGAGAAGCCCGAGAAAAAGCACGGCAACGGCGAGAAGAGCGGTGATGGCTCCCATTACTGATCAGCCAGCATTCGGAATACAGGCAAGGAAGTTCGGGTCACAGACCCATACAGGTGATCCGCCGATCGTCTGAACTTCTGCTTGAGGCGGTGGCTTAAGAATGACGCCTCCGGTGAGTCCGAGCACATAACGAATATCGCCAATTCGTGCTTCACTCGGTACATGCCATCGCCACCCGAGACCTGGAGCCACCAGATATACCTTCGGGTCACC
>CAIPQK010000154.1 GCA_903867185.1 uncultured Candidatus Nemicrothrix sp.
GGTCAGGAAGACCTCATGTTGCGCGTCGCTGTTCGTCCTGGTGGCTGCAGCGGCTTTAGCTACGAGATGTTCTTCGATTCCGAGAAGGACTCCGAAGACGTTGTGAATACCGAGTTCGGTGTTCCCGTCGTGGTCGATCCTTCAAGCGCTCAGCTGCTTACCGGCGCCACCCTTGATTACAAGGACGGCCTCCAGGGTGCAGGTTTCGCGATCGACAACCCCAACGCCCAGAAGACATGTGGCTGCGGTAACTCGTTCAGCTGATTCTGCTTTTACTTTCTGAACGACGACCGCCTTCGGGCGGTCGTCGTCGCGTAACACCTATGTTCCCGATCAACGATTCGATCGCGATGTCATGACTGATCCGACTTCAATCGAAACCGCGCAGATCACGTTCGTCGTCGATGGCGAAGAAGTGAGCGTTCCCGACAATGGCGTATCGTTGTTGGCCGCACTGCGCGGTCGTCTCGGAGTTCGTGCGCCCAAAGCAGGTTGTAATCCGCAGGGACAATGCGGTTGTTGCACGGTTTTGGTTGACGGCGCTCCACGAGTTTCCTGCGTAACACCAGTTCGTCGTATTGCTGGGCGTGTCATCACAACAGTTGATGGACTGGCGGAAGAAGATCGCGAACGTTGGTCTGACGCGTTGCTGGCCACCGGCGGCAGTCAGTGCGGGTTCTGCACGCCGGGCATCGTGTGCCGGCTTGAAGGTTTGCGTTCGAAGAACACTGCAGCCGACGATCTCGATGCGGTGGACCGGGCGCTAGCTGCGCATCTGTGTCGATGCACGGGGTGGCAAACAATCCGAGAAGCGTGGTCGATGGTGGTGAGCGGTTCCTCTGTTGTAGAACATGCACGCAGCGAGGAACGCAATTTCGACGATGCATCGCGCCGGGCAACGATCGAAGGTCGTTCAGCGCAGCAGGTTTCCGCCGACGTTGTGCTTGGGCGTGGAGGTTTCTCTGAAGACACCGCCCCGCTCGATTCGTTGGTCGCCGTCCCCGACGGAGAAGGCGGATGGGTTGTTGCCGATTCGTTAACCGAAGCTCGTGCGTTGGCAGGCAAGGTGCAAGGCCGACACGGCACCACTTCACCGGAACCGCCACTGACGCTTCCCGAAGGCGAGTGGGAACTTACGTTGCGAACCGGTTGGGTAGAACCGGCCTATTTAGAGACCGATGCGTCGTGGTGTGAGCCCGGCGGCGAACCGTTCACATCGTTGGCCAATGGTGGAGCATTTGGCGGAAAGTTGACCTCTGATGTTGTACAGGTTGCTCGTGATCTTGCCTATGAACATCGCCAAGCGATTCGTGTGGTGTTGTCCCGTGAAGACGTCGTGCGCGACGGACCAAAGCGTCCACCGATTGCTGCGGGTATCCGTGCCGATGGCTCAGGCGTAATTCGTGTCGTGCGCACAGAAGGTATTGCCGAAGCGATTACGAACATCGCACCGCAATTTGTGGTTGAAGAGGTCGATGTTGCCGGGCCGCCAACTTCGGTGGACATTCGTGGAGCTGGTGTCGCTGAAGCTCAGATCCTGCTTGCGGCGATTGCGGCAAAGAACGCGGATGAATCGGGCGACAACAACGCTCACAGCGCAACGGTGACGAGTGCCGAAGGAGCGGTCGCCACCGTTGCAATTGGCCTCGATGGCATCGTGCGCGTTGATCTGCGATGCGGTCGAGTGCTCGATGCCATCGTGCTGCGTTCGTACGCGATCGGTGCAGTGCATATGGCGCTCGGTTGGGTTACCAGCGAAGGATTGTCGATTGATGAAGACGGAATGATTAGCGATCTAACGATTCGTTCATTCGGTGTACTTCGTTCTGCCGATATGCCCCACGTTGAGGTCACGTTGCACGAGGAAGACTCCGAATCGGTCAACGGGTCTGATGCGGTCTTTGCGGCCACGGCAGCAGCGGTGTGGTCGGCTCAAGGTTGGCCAACTGACTGGCCGACGGGCCGCAGTGTTCTCAGCAATGCTCGTGTGACACAGTGAGTTCATGAGCACACCCATTGGTCCGTACATGCCCATTGTTCGAGCCGGAGACTTCCTTGTGATTTCCGGTCAACTCGGCTTGGTGAATGGCGAGATGATTGTGGGTGGTGTTGTCGAAGAGACAACCCAAGCCCTTCTGAACATGGCGGCACTTTTGGCCTCGCACAAAGCATCGCTTTCGGATGTGGTCAAGACCACAGTCTTCCTTCGCCACATGCGGGACTTCGACCTGATGAACGAGGCCTACATGGCGGGGTTCGGCGATCATCGTCCTGCCCGAAGCGCCTTTGCCGTGGCTGAGCTCCCTCGTCTGGCCCTTGTTGAGATTGAAGCGTGGGCCTACTCGCCTGTCGCGAAGTAAGGTTCGGCTCATGCTTGGCGCCGTCATCATCATCCTTGTGCTCGTGATCGCAATCCCTGTGGGTTTCCTCATGACCATGTCGATCGTGGCGGGTGTGTTGGGCTGGACCGTTGGCGATGAGGTCGATCAGACCTACGCCGGCACCGAGGACTACGTCCTCGCTTACCCCGAATCCTGACGGCAAAGCATCGCTCTCTTCGGCTCGAGATGAACTTTTCGGGTCCATGAAACTTTTCGTCGACACGGACCGGCCTAGGGCGGTAAGTTGCCGATTCGTAAAGAAGGTGCTGGGAAGGTGTTCCGACCCCGCAGGACAGAAAGGGGTTCCGGAATGGCTGCCGGTACCGTCAAGTGGTTCAACGCAGAAAAAGGCTTCGGCTTCATTTCACGTGAAGGAGGCCCAGACGTATTCGTGCATTACAGCGCGATCAGCGGCTCGGGTTACCGCTCACTCGAAGAAGGTCAAGCCGTCGAATTCGAGGTCACAAGTGGCCCGAAGGGCGATCAGGCACAGGACGTTCGTCCGGTCTGAGACCACATCAGTTCCGTAAACATGCCGCCCCTCGGGGCGGCATGTTTCGTTTTCACCTCAGTTGTTGATGCGGTGCGTGAATGTACTCAAGAACCCCAACGCGATTGCCCAAAGCGATAACCAACACTGCGCACCGTTTGAATGAGGTTGGCGTGATGCTCACCGAGCTTGGCGCGCAATCGTCGAATATGAACATCGACTGTGCGCGCGCCACCGTAGTACTCATAACCCCACACTCGACTCAGCAACGTTTCGCGAGTGAAGACCTTGCCTGGGTTGGAGGAAAGAAACTTGAGTAGTTCGTATTCCATGTAGGTGAGATCGAGGGGTGCGCCACCGATGGCTGCCTGATAGGTCTCGAGGTTAAGAACAAGTTCGCCGTACTCAACAAGTTCGGGACGCATGCCAGCGCCGGTGTTCCAGTACAGGTGCTTAAGTCGTGCTTCGAGTTCGCGTGGATGAAACGGAGCGAGACAGAAGTCGTCGTACAAGTCATCACGCAACTCAAGATCGCCGAGCTGGGTGCCGTTAACGAGCAACAAAAGTGGTTCGAGGGGCACATCGCGCTTACGCAGTGCCCGACACATTAGGAATGCGCGCTCTGGGTCGAGGTACGCGCAAATGATTGCGCCGCCCCAACCGTTTTCCGGCTCGATGCGCGAGGCAGCGAGTTCGTCACTTGCGGCCTTCCACGGATAACCAGACAAGTCGAGTGCCTGGGCCAGTTCGGGCGGCGGAGGATCAGGAAAGATCAGGATTGGTTCCATCGTCGTTACCAAGCCGGGAGGTACCGATCGAGTTCGAACTGGGTGACCTGGGCCTTGTAATCGGTCCATTCCGCACGCTTATTGCGCAGGAACCATTCGAAGATGTGTTCGCCGAGTGCCTCAGCAACGAGTTCAGAATTTTCCATTACATCAAGCGATTCCGACAGCGATTGCGGAAGCGGTCGAATGCCTTCGGCGGCGCGTTGTTCGGGAGTGAATTCAAAGACGTTGGCGGCAGCCTCGGGCGGCAGTTCGTAGTCGCCTTCGATGCCCTTGAGGCCAGCAGCAAGCATGACCGAGTAGGCAAGGTACGGGTTACATGCAGGATCGGGGGCGCGGTATTCGATGCGGGTCGATGACTGCTTGCCGCGCTTAGTGACCGGAACGCGCACGAGCGCAGACTGATTGTTGCGAGCCCATGTGATGTACACGGGGGCTTCGTAACCTGAGACCAATCGCTTATATGAGTTCACGAGCTGGTTTGTGACTGCGGTGATTTCTGGTGCGTGGTGCAACAAGCCGGCAATGAAACCGCGTGCAACTTTCGATAAACCAACGGGATCGCCGGGCTCGTGGAATGCGTTCTCGTCGCCTTCGAACAAAGACATATGCGTGTGCATGCCCGAACCCTGCACGCCGGCAAGCGGCTTTGGCATGAACGATGCAAACACACCTTGTTCCATCGCGATCTCTTTCACGATGAGGCGGAAGGTCATGATGTTGTCGGCCATCGTGAGTGCGTCGGTGTAACGCAGATCGATTTCGTGCTGACTCGGCGCGTCTTCGTGGAATGAGTACTCAACTGGAATTCCCATGGCTTCAAGAACGAGCAATGTCCGGGTGCGCAGGTCACTCGCAACATCGGCAGTGGTGAGATCGAAATACGAACCGGAGTCGAGCGGAACGAGCGGCTTCGATGGGTCGCCTTCAGCGAAATAGAAGAATTCCATTTCGGGGGCGGTCATGAACGAGAAGCCGCGGTCGTGGGCCTTGTCGAGATTTCGCTTCAGTACCTGCCGAGGGTCTCCCTCGAATGGCGTGTCGTCGTGGTTGAGGATGTCGCAGAACATGCGGCCAGAGATTTCTGAACCCTTGCCCCATGGAAGGATCTCAAACGTGTTGGGGTCGGGCTTGGCCAACACGTCAGATTCTTGAACACGACTGAAGCCATCGATGACCGAACCGTCGAAGTGAAGACCCTCTTCGAAGGCGTTCTCAAGCTCAGCCGGCGAGATGGCCACCGACTTGAGCTGGCCGAGCACATCGGTGAACCACAGGCGGATGAGGCGAACCCCACGCTCTTCAACGGTTCTGAGTACGTAATCTTGCTGACTTCCCATGGTCCAAGTGTCCCACGTCGGGCCCCCTGGCCCCAAGGCCGTTCCCGGGCCCTGAGCCCGAGTTCACGTTCCGTTCACAATTGGGCAACAGTGGGGAAAACAGCGGCTGGCACGCTCATCAGGTCACCCCTCGGAACCACTGCGGCGCCGGGGGTAGTGTCCCCAACGATCAGCGTTCTGGAACCGACCAGACCGCACCCCCACAGGAGGAACCGTGCAGGAACGCACTCCCGAAGAAGTACTGAAGCTGGTGAAGGACGAAGGCTGCGAGTTCGTCGACCTCCGCTTCTCGGACCTGCCCGGCGTCATGCAGCACGTGACCATTCCGGCTCACGTTCTGAGTGAGGACCACTTCACCGAAGGCCACGGTTTCGATGGCTCATCGGTTCGTGGTTTCCAGGAGATCCAAGAATCGGACATGGTGCTCATCACCGATCCGAACACCGTGTACATGGATCCGTTCATGAAGCACAAGACCGCAGTCATTCATTGTTACGTGGCCGACCCGGTAACGCACGAGAGCTACTCGCGCGATCCGCGTTATGTCGCAACCAAGGCCGAGGCGTACCTCAAGACCACTGGTATTGCCGACACGGCGTTCTTTGGTCCTGAAGCCGAGTTCTTCGTGTTCGACGATGTTCGTTTCGACACGCAGCCCAACGGCTCGTTCTACATGGTCGATTCCGTTGAAGGTGAATGGAACTCCGGCACCGACGAAGGTCCGAACCTTGGTTACAAGCCGCGCACCAAGCAGGGCTACTTCCCTGTGCCGCCGATGGATCACTACCAAGATCTCCGCGGCGACATGACCCTCGCTCTTCATGGCGTTGGCATCGAGACCGAACTTCATCACCACGAGGTTGCCTCTGGCGGTCAGGGCGAAATCGGCATCAAGTTCAACACCCTCTTGAAGATGGCTGATCAGCTCATGACCTTCAAGTACGTCTTGAAGAACGTTGCATGGCAGGCCGGCAAGTCGCTTACCTTTATGCCGAAGCCGATTTTCCAAGACAACGGATCAGGCATGCACACGCATCAGTCGCTTTGGAGCGGTGGCCAGCCGTTGTTCTACGACGAAGCTGGTTACGCCGGACTTTCCGACATGGCTCGCTGGTATATCGGTGGACTTCTCGCCCACGCCGGCGCGGTCATCGCCTTCACCAACCCCACCACCAACTCGTTCAAGCGGTTGGTACCGGGTTACGAAGCTCCGGTGAACCTCGTTTACAGCCAGCGCAACCGTTCAGCATCGATTCGTATCCCGCTCGCTTCGCCAAGTCCGAAGGCCAAGCGCATCGAGTTCCGTTGCCCCGACTCCACCAGCAACCCGTACCTCGCCTTCTCGGCGATGATGCTTGCTGGTCTCGACGGCATTCAGAACCGCATCGAACCGCCGGCTCCCGTCGACAAGGACCTCTACGACCTTCCGGCATCAGAACTCGCCAAGGTTCCCCAGGTTCCTGCGACGCTGGAAGCAGCACTCGATGCACTCGAAGCCGACAACGCGTTCCTTAAGGCCGGCGGTGTCTTCACCGACGATCTCATCGAAACGTGGGTCGAGTACAAGCGTAAGAACGAGGTGGATGCGATCCGTTTGCGCCCGCATCCCTACGAGTTCTCGATGTACTACGACATCTGAGCTCGACCACTTAAAGTTTCACTGCATGAATCGAACGAGGGCCGGTCCACTGGGCCGGTCCTCTTCGCGTGGCATGAGTCGGTACGGTGGTGGGTGATGTCCACACATTCCGATCGGCGGATCGGCCCTTTCCTCTGCGTTTGCCTCGTTGTTCTTGTTGTTTTTGTCGCGGGCTGCGAGAAGTCTTCAACTGCTTCCACATCGCGTTCGGGAAGTCCGGTGGCATCAGGTCAAAGTTCTGATACGACAGGTTCGAGTACAACAACAGCGGCTCTGGTGCCAGTTCCTGTTGCCCCGACCACCGCAGCACCAACCTCCCAGTCCACGCGTGATCGGCTGTCGGTTCTTGCGGTTGATGACCGGCAAAGCCCGCAAGGCACCTATCACCGCGAAGAGTGGCCGCACTGGGCCGACATTGATGGCAACGGTTGTGATGCTCGTCAGGACGCCCTTATCGCGTGGTCAATCGTGACCCCAACGGTGAATCAATCAGGTACCTGCAAGGTTGTTGTTGGTTCATGGGTGTCGCCCTACGACGGAGTGGCGTCGAACAATCCAAGTGACTTCGACGTTGATCATCTCGTTCCGCTTGAGAACGCATTCCGGTCCGGCGGTTGGGCATGGAGCACCGAACGTCGACGCGCTTTTGCGAATAACCCCGCTGAACTTGTTGTCGCCTCCGCATCATCGAATCGTTCGAAAGGCTCTGATCCACCCGATCAATGGCGTCCTGCGAATAGCGACTCGTGGTGCGCCTATGCCGATGGTTGGGTGAAGGTGAAAAGTTCTTGGGGACTTAGTGTCACGACATCAGAACGCGATGCTCTTGGTCAGATGCTTGACACCTGTGGAATCGCTGGTCCGGTCTGGCCGTTAGGTGGCACGGCGTTCACGTCCCCGACAGGCGCAGCGCCTTCAGGGTCCGCCTCAGGGGGAGCGTCGGTCACGCCGGCAGTTCCTTCCGACCCGAGTGCACCTGTGACGGGAGCGGACGTGTACTACGCGAATTGCACGGCGGCGCGCGCTGCTGGCGCAGCACCCATTCATGCCGGGCAGCCTGGCTATCGAACTGCTCTCGACGGAGATAAAGACGGCGTTGCGTGTGAATGATGTTCGACACGCATCTGAAGGCCATCGTCACTAGGGTGCGCGCATGAAGCAACTTGATCTGAACGCCGACGAACTGCTCACCACAACTCGTGCGGTGCGTAAACGGCTTGACCTTGAACGACCTATCGATCGGACTGTTGTCGAAGAATGTTTGCGTGTCGCGTTGCAGGCGCCCAACGGCTCGAATCGTCAGACTTGGAATTGGGTTGTTGTTGACGATGCGTCGACGCGTGCTGCGATGGCTGATATTTGGCGAGGTGGGGCCGCCGATCTTGGCGCTGCAGCCGCGAATGCCGCGACACCGCCTCGGCCGCCAGGAGAACGCCAACCCGAGATCATGGAATCAGTTTCGTGGCTGAATCAACACCTCCACGAAGTGCCTGTGCTCGTGGTTGCCACAGTCGATGGCCGCCCTGAAGGCGCGTCGATGTTCACCCAAGCCACAATGTGGGGGTCGGTGTTGCCTGCAGTCTGGAGTTTCATGCTGGCGTTACGAAGTCGCGCGTTGGGGAGTTGTTGGACAACTGTGCACCTCGAACGCGAACGTGAAATGGCCGAGTTGTTGGGGATTCCATTTGCCGACGTCACACAAGCGGGCATGTTTCCGGTTGCCTACACGGTTGGTACGGACTTCAAACCAGGGGCCCGCGAAGCGTCAGCCGACACGATTCGCTGGAACCACTGGTAGTTACGCTTCGTCGGCAAGTAGTTGACGGACCTGCGTTTCCACTGAAGTTCCGTCGAAGAAGTGCGGGTTCGTTCCGGTGAAAAGACGGGCAACATTGCCGAACATGAAATCGCTGAACTGATCTCGAGTCACGAGATCGTCCTCAATTAACTCCCATGCTTCAGGAAGTACGCCAGTGAAGTCGGGGACATCCCAGTGGCCGATGTCGGATGCAAACATCGCGCGAAGTCGTGAACCGTCAGGATTGATGGCATCGTTGAAGGCGAGCGCATTCATTGGATCATCGGCTTCGCAACCAAAGAAGCACTGATCGGTAAATATTTTTACGATGTCGGCCTTCGACGTAATACCGCTCTTTTCCCACTCGTCGATGGTGTTCGGTTCTTCATTGGGATCAGAAAGAAATGACAGAGTTTCATCAAGGCGATCGGTGCGATCAGTGAAGAGAGCGTCGCCATGTTCGGCAATGAGCGATTCGAGCAATGCCCGGTCGAGATAGGCGGGGTTGTAGTGCTCGATGTCATCTCGATTGCGTTTCTCAAAGTGTCCGCAGATATCGGAAAGAAGGTTGCAACCCCAAGCAACGCCACCTTCAAGGAACGCAAAGCGCAGCTCGGGGAATCGTGACATCACGCCCCCGAAGAACAGCGAGCGCAGGACGGCCTCGGTGCCAGCGGCGAAGTTTCCGATGTGATTGGCCACGTAATTGGTGGGCGAGACGCGACTTCCAAAACCAATGCCGGTTGAATGGAATGTGGGCGAAACATTGAGTTCAGCGCACTTCTTCCACAGTGGGTCGTAGTCGTACATGCTGTCGAGCCCCAGACCATCGACCCAACGAGCGGCGCGGTCGCCCTCGTACCCCGGAGCATTGCGAAGAACCAGTCCGCCAAAAAGAAATCCGCGAAGGCCGAGTTCTTTGGTTGCGTACTCGAGTTCAGCAATCGCTTCGTCGGGGTCATAGGTGGGGATGACGCCGACGGGAAGAAGTCGGTCGGAGTACTTGTCGTAGGCCTCGGCGTAATAGCGATTGCACGCGCGTGCGAGCGCACGCCGCAGTTCAGGGTTGTCAGTCGCCATCACTGTGAGACCCACGGTGGGGTAAAGCACCGCGACGTCGATGCCGATTTCATCGAGGCGGTTGTACAGAAGGCGCGGAAGCATCGCGGTTGCGCGGTCGAGGGTGTTACGTGTTGGCACGGCCCACCAGCCTGTTCGGCTCATGCCATTTGCTCGACGCTGGTCGTTGGTGAGTCCGCGTCGGGCTGTCGCCCCGGCGGTACTCATCGCTTGGAATGTGTCAGCGAGGGCCGTTCCCGCGTCGGCGGCGATTAGGTCGCGAATGGCAGGAATAAATTCGATGATGTGTCCATCAGCGTCAATGACGGGATGATCGAGTTCGGCACGAATTGCGGCTGCGTCCATAGTGGCCCCCTGAATTATCAGGCCATCATGCCCCAAACTGATCCGGGTCAACTCTTTGAAGGCAGCCCATAGAAGAGTCTCTCGACGACGGTTCGCGATCGACGGGTGACTCGGCGATAGTGCTCTCGGAGCGCACCTGGTTCAGTGTTGAGCGAGCGAGCCAGCCAAAGCGCGGATTCAGGTTGGGTAGGCATGGAATCACTTGGTGCGCTGTTTACCAAGAACCATCTATTGCGCACCTGTTCACAGAACTCGTAGGCCTCGTTGAGAATCTCGGCGTCTTCTGCGCCGAGCACATCGCCTTCGGCCAGGGCCCGGAGCCCATCGATGGTGCCGGTGGCTTTTACGCCGTACTGCAGTTGCAACATTTGAACGGTGAATTCAATGTCTGAGAGCGAACCTCGGCCAAGTTTCAAATGAAAGTCGGGGTCTTCGCCCATAGGGATTCGCTCGGCTTCAATGCGAGCCTTCATCTGACGTATTTCCCGGATGCCCTCCGCCGAGAGCCCACCGCCCCACACCCACGGCTCGATTTCATCAAGAAGTTCGTCGCCGAGTGATTGGTCACCTGCGACAACCCGAGCGCGGGTCATCGCCTGACGTTCCCAAGTGAGCGCGTGTTCCCGCCAATAGATGGCGTAGGAGTCGATACCCCGAGTGAGCGGTCCGTTCTTACCTTCGGGACGGAGGTCGCAATCGATGTCATAGAGGCGTGTCGCTGGTGTTGAACCGGCGACCATGCGCACCAGTGCTTTCGCAATTTTTCGGGCTTCGTCGATGTCGCTCGCGCTGGAACCGCGATGCACGAACATCACATCAAGGTCGCTTGCATAGGCGAGTTCAGCACCACCAAATCTTCCGACACCAAGAACAGCGAACGGAACTTGTGGATCAAGACTTTGTAGCGCGGATTCGAGAGTCGCTTCAGCAAGCGTGGTGAGGTCGTGGCCGACTCGTTCAACGTTGTCGTGAGCAAAAACATCACGAGCGGCGATTCCCAAAAGGTTTCGCTGTTGCCATCTTCGAAGCGATGCTTGTTGGTCGGTATTTCCTTGCCGCAGTTCAACTGATGACGTCGCGGTTGCGATGAGCCCTGCAAGATCTTTCGTGACAAGTTCTTCTGGGAGTGGCAGGCGGGCGACGAGATCGGGATTTGTGGCGATGATGTCGCCCAGCAATCGACTGGTGCCTGCAATTATGCAAAGGGATTGAGCAGCCGCAGGCGATTCTCGGAACGTCTCAGCGATCTGTCGCGATTGGCGCGGCCCGGTGAGCAAGTTTCTGATGAGAAGGAGGCCAAGATCGGGATCAGGGGACAACGACAGCCAATCAAGAAGCAACGGCAGCATTTGCTGCATTAACCGACTTGAGCGGCGTAGCCCCCTCGTCAGTTCACCAAGAGCGGCGGCTGTGCGTCGGGCATCAACAAAGCCGAACGCAGCGAGACGAACTTCAGTTGCTTCCGCGCTGATAGACGTTTCGTCAGTCGTTCTTGTGGCAAATGCTTCAAGGAGGGGACGGAAATACACCCGTTCGTGAATACCGCGAACCGTTGTTTGAATGAGATGGAGTTCGCGTTCAAGTTGCTCGGCTGCGGTGCCTTCGGGTGCATCGCGACGACCCATGACGCGCGCAAGATGGTCAAGTGAAATCGGATCATTTGGGATGGTGTGAACTTGTTGTTCGTCAACGAGTTGAAGCCGATGTTCGACAGTTCGAAGTTCTCGGTAGGCAGCAGCCATGCGCATGGCATCGTTGTCGTCGATGTATCCGGCGTTTGCCAATTCATCGAGCATTGTGAGCGTTGTCGGTCCGCGAAGGCCGGGGTCTCGGTGACCATGAACGAGTTGAAGAAGTTGCACGGTGAATTCGATGTCGCGGATACCACCAGGCGAGCGCTTGAGTTCGCGGTTTCCCGTTCCCGTTTTCGCTACTTCCTCCTCGGTCCGAGCTTTCATTGCCCGCAGTGACCGGAGAGCCTCGGCATCAAACGGCCGTTCCCATAGGGAACGTTGTGCAGCATCGAACCATCTCTCGCCAATGGCAACGTCTCCTGCCACAGGCCGTGCTTTGAGGAGCGCTTGGAATTCCCACGGTTCGGCCCAACGATTCCAATACGAAACGTAGGACTCAACCGAACGAACAAGCGGACCGTCGCGACCCTCGGGGCGAAGATTTGCATCGACGCGAAAACATCGGCGGGCGATATCCATAATCGCCCGAGCTCGGTACTCAAGAGTCTTCCGTTCACCTTCTCCGACGAACAAGATGTCGATATCGCTCGAGTAGTTGAGCTCGTTGCCTCCGAGCTTGCCCATTCCGACTACAGCGATCGAGCATTTGCCATCCTCGGTAAGTCTCCACGCTTCATTAAGCACATCTCGACCCAGCGCGGCGAGTGCGGCACCTACATCATCGAGTGCGTCAAGACCGATTAGATCGCGGGCAGCGATGCGAAGGAACTCAAGATTGCGCCAGGCGACGAGGTCGTCGGCCGCTGCGATGATGGCGATCGGCCGGTGGTCAAGGTTGTCGAGGACGTCAATAGCATCGCTGGGCCGGGCATCGATGAGTCGAGTCAGCGAGCGGCTTGCTGCGAGAACGGCGACCAGAGCTTCGGCAAGTTTGGGAGTACTGCGAACGCGCTCAGCGAGCGGGGCCGAACGCTCAATGAGTTGTGTGAGCGCCGTGTGGACCGCGGCAGGGGAAGCGCTTCGATCGGCAAGATCAGCGAGTTGGCTTGGGATTGGGGACGCACCTGAGGGTGTTGCCACAGAACCGAGGCTAGGGCGTAGGGCCGCGGCCCGTAGTCTGCGGGGGTGCCCACCCTGCGCGTCGGACTCGCTCAACTCAACACAGTCGTCGGTGATATCGACGGCAACACTTCGCGAATCATTGAATTGATCGCTCAGGCAAACGCGTCAGGGTGTGATGTTGTCGCTTTTCCTGAGTTAGCTATCACCGGGTATCCACCAGAAGATCTTCTTCTCCGCTCTGGATTCGTTGCCGATGTTGGTTACGCGCTCGAACGAATCATTGCGTCGACGGGAACTTGTACGGCGATTATCGGCTACGTCGAGCAAGGATCAGACACTCGAAGCGGTAATGACGATCACGGTGAAGAGGCGACAGGCGGGCGTTCCGCGAGTCGACCAGCGTTGTACAACGCAGCCGCGGTGTGTCGAGACGGAAGTCTGATCGGCAACTATCGAAAGCGGGAACTTCCGAACTATTCAGTGTTCGACGAAGCGCGCTATTTCGTTCCTGGTGAAGGTCCGCTCGACGTCTTTGACGTCAACAGTGTGAAGTTTGGTGTGTCCATCTGTGAGGACGCGTGGACTGCCGGTGGTCCCATTGCGGAACTTGGGCATCAAAGTGCACAACTCGTTGTCAATATCAACGCGTCGCCGTTTAACGTCGGCAAGTCGCAGGAGCGAGCCACCGTCATCGCGGAACGAGCGAAAGAAGCGTCGGCGACCATCGTTTATGTCAATCAGGTTGGCGGTCAGGACGAACTGGTTTTTGACGGCGATTCATTGGTGATGTCGCCGACTGGTTCGTTGCTCGCTCGTGCGCCACGGTTCGTTGAAAATCTTTATGTCGTTGATCTTGAGTTTCCTGAAGTTGGCGAAGCGGCTGATCGGTCACCAATTGCGCCGTTGGGGATAGCGGAACCGCTGAGCGAGGAAGCCGAAGTTTGGGAAGCACTTGTTCTCGCGACCCGAGATTTTGTGGCCAAGAATCGTTTTACCGACGTCGTGATTGGACTTTCGGGTGGTGTTGACTCAGCGCTCGTCGCAGCGATTGCCGTTGACGCGGTTGGAGCCGATCACGTTCATGGCGTGCTCATGCCCTCGCGTTATTCAAGTGACCACTCCATTTCTGATGCAATAGCGCTCGCTGAAAACTTGGGCTTGGAGTACCGCACAATCCCAATTGAGCCCGGGCATACCGCGTTAATGGAAATGCTCTCGTCGTCCTATGACGGCAAGGCAATTGGTCTTGCTGAAGAAAATCTGCAGAGCCGACTTCGCGCTGTCACCTTGATGGGCTTGTCGAACGCTTTTGGTTGGCTATTGCTCAATACGGGTAACAAGAGTGAGTCGTCAGTTGGTTACTCAACGTTGTACGGAGATTCTGCGGGTGGCTACGCGGTCATTAAAGATGTTTCAAAACTTTTGGTGTATCGCCTTTGTCGGTATCGCAATGAACGCGCGGGCCGCGATCTCATTCCCGAAAATGTTTTAGTGAAGCCACCTTCGGCGGAGCTTCGTCCCGATCAGCGTGACGATCAAAGCCTTCCCTCCTACGAGGAACTTGATCCCATTCTCGCGATGTACGTCGAAGGTGATCATTCGATCGAAGAGATCATCGCCGCTGGCCACAACCCAACTGTGGTTGAGCGCATCGTGGGACTTGTTGACTTAGCGGAATACAAGCGCCGTCAATCGCCTCCAGGTCCACGTGTGACATCGAAGGCGTTCGGCAAAGACCGTCGCCTGCCCATCGTGAACCGATATCGCCGGTAGTCGAGGCGGCGCTTCGCCTAACCTTCTGTTCATGGAGTTCCTTACCGCAGGCGAGTCAGTTGATCGCATGGCGTCGTATTGCCGTGTTGAACAGTTGCTGTTCGGACTCCTTGGCGGTTGGGCGGCCGATGTGAGTGAGCCGATCGCGAAACTCACACTCGTTGCTACCGCCGATCACTGTGCATGGCGATCACGTCGCTGGTTCGAAATGTTGCCGACTGCGGCGCCCGGGCCTGACGCGTTCCTGGTACCAACTGACATTGAGCAAGAGGTGTTCACGCTCGTGGCCGATCTCGCCGGATCTTCACAAGGCGCACAGATGGTTCTGGCCTATGACGAGCTCCTCCCAGCACTTCGTGGGGCCATGATCGAGCATCTTGAGCGCACGACCGCCGTCGCCGATGGCCCTGTCCGCCGGTTGCTCGGAATCGCTCTTTCCGATATCTCCAACGATCTCGAGACGAGCATCGGTCCAAGAGAAGTGGTGCTGGCACTGGCCGAGGAGCGGGCTCACGCCGAGCAGAGCAAGGCCGCTCTTGCCGCAGCAGCGACCCAAATCCGCCAGATTTTTGGGGTCTGACGGCTCTTTCCCGATCAATTCGGCTTCGCTTGGTTGGGGGGCTTGACCGGACCGGTATCGTTGACACACCCCGACGGCCCCCATGGCCGATTCTCCGGGCCCAAGTCTGAGGTGTGGCAGTGGCAAAGGAACGTGTTGAACGCGACGAAGAAGATCTCGTCCGTCTCTATCTGACCGACATTGGCCAGTACCCCCTGCTCACCAAGGACGACGAAGTTCGTCTTGCCCAGGCCATCGAGGGCGGCGTCGCTGCTCGCGCCGAAGTTGAAGCAACCAAAACCCTCACCGTTGCTCGCAAGCGTGAACTGAAGCGTGCAATAAAGCAGGGCGACGACGCCGAGCGCACGTTCGTGCAGTCCAACCTTCGTCTCGTTGTCTCGATCGCCAAGAAGTATCAAGCCTCTGGCCTTCCCCTTCTTGATCTCATTCAAGAAGGAAACCTTGGTCTTATGCATGCCGTCGAAAAGTTCGACTGGCGCAAGGGTTTCAAGTTTTCGACCTACGCCACATGGTGGATCCGTCAGGCCATCACTCGCGGTATCGCAAACACTGGTCGCACCATCCGTCTCCCAGTTCACGCTGGCGACACGCTTGCTCGATTGCAGAAGGCGCGTGCGCGTCTTGAACTGAAGCTTGGTCGTCCCGCAACTCTCGCCGAACTTTCGGCCGAGGTTGAAATGCCGGAAGACAAAGTCACCGAAGCGCTTCGTTTCGCTGCGGAACCGCTTTCGCTTTCTGAGCCGCTTCGTGAAGATGGCGATGCCGAACTTGGCGATGTTGTTGAAGATCGTTCGGCCGAATCACCATTCGAGGTTGCCGCAACCGCGCTCCTTCCCGAAGAGATCAGCCGTTTGCTGTCACCTCTCGATGAGCGTGAGCGCGAAATCCTCAAACTTCGTTTCGGTCTCGATCGTGGCGAACCTCGCACGCTTGAAGAGGTTGGCGAACACTTCAACCTCACTCGCGAGCGAATTCGTCAGATCGAAGCTCGCGCAATGTCGAAGCTTCGTCATCCATCGTCAGACACTGGCGCACGCGACTTACTCGCCGTCTGATCGTTTCGCGGAGTAACCCGCGGTCATGACTGATCACTTCGACGACGATTCCGACGCGGAGTTCCCGATCGTTGGTGTTCCGCCGGGGCCATCGGTAACGCCAGGACCGAACCCGCCGCCGCCGCTTTCGGCGACCGACGAAGCGACGGACCAGCGTGGTTGTGTCGCGATACTGATTGTCGGAGCCGTGTTGGCGATCATCGCGTTGGTGTTGGCCATCGTGTTGGTTGTTGTTGGCATTCGAGTGTTCGGAAATTCCGACGAGGATGCGAACGCCAAAGTGCTTCAACAGGTGTTTGTTGAAACCGGAATCGCTAGTGCCAGCCGAGACGCTGTGCATCCGCCCCAGAACGACATCCATCTGGGCACCTGTGAAGGCGATGGGACCGGCGGGGTAAAGGCCTCAGGAACGTTGACGAACTGGACCGCCCAGACCGTCGATTACGAGATTGACGTGTCGTTTCGTAGCAGTGGGCCTGGAAGTTCAGGTGAGGAATTCGCAGCCAGTGCCGTCTCGGTTCTGGCCGTTCCTGAGCATGCAACCACGACCTGGACAGCGATCGTTGCCGAACGGCCCGATGGGGCCTATGCCTGTCGGGTGGTTGCCGTGAACCGTTGGCCGACGGGAACCACGCCGCCATCCTGAGCGCATCGGCATCGCAATGGAACTGAGCGGATGCTCCGTTCTAGAGTGAGACCCATGAAGAAACTGCTTGTGCTCATCGTCGTTGTTGCCCTCGCCGCATTCGCGGTGAAGAAGCTTCAAGACGCCTGAATCCTGCTGACCTCGGCATCGAGTGCCGGGTCAGAATCCACCACCCGAGGAAAAGTCCGGCGGACACCCCGGTGGCGACTACCGCGCCTGTTGCGACGCGGCCTGGCGGAGGAAGTGTGACGCGTTCGCGTAAAGGAACGCGGTGTGTGAACGACAGAATCGGCCAGTCTTCAGCCATTGCGATTCGTGTGAGTTCTCGGTCGGGATTCACTGCGACCGGATGACCAACCGCGCGAAGCATGGGTTCGTCGGTTGCTGAGTCGGAATAGGCCCAACTTTTCGACAGATCAATTCCCCGCGATGCGGCCACGTCAGCGATTGCCTCCGCTTTATAAGGACCGTAGGCATAGACATCGACCTCGCCGGTGTAATTGCCGTCGGCATCGATGCGTGCTCGGCTGGCGATGGCGCCATCGGCACCGAGGTAGTTCGCCAGAGGGATGACGATCTCTTCTGGTGATGCGGAAACAATGAAGACGAGTCGGCCTGCTTCGCGGTGTTCTTGAATCAATTCCAATGCTTCGTCGTAGACAATTGGATCGATGACGTCAGTGAGGGTGGAACGAACGAGGGCACCAACGGCATCGTGGTCCCAGCCTCTCGTGATGCGCAGTGCAGATTCTCGGAACTTTCGCATTCGCTCTTCGTCGGCGCCCAGTGTGTGAAAGACCAAACCATTCCAGGCAGCTCTTGCCATCACTCGTCGATTGATCATCCCCGCCTGACGGAACGATCGCCCGAATGCGATCATCGATGCACGCGCAATAACGGTCTTATCGAGATCGAAAAACGCGGCTTCCACGTGACTGAGCATACGGGTGGGTTGAGGAATCTCCGTGATGTTGACGCGCAAGGCCCTTGACGTGACGGCTACGAGTTCGTACGGTGCCCGCTCCTTCCCTTGTTTCGATGTCGTGAACGGGAGGATGCATGGTGATTTCGTGTTGGTCTGCAAAAGGTGGATCGGGCACAACAGTGGTGTCAGTCGCGTTGGCCGTTCTGCTGGGGCAGCAGGCCGAGGCCGGTTCTGTTTTCGTTGACCTTGAAGGCGATGGCCCTACTGTTTTCGGAAGGCCTGAACCTGACGGGCCAGGCCTCTCGGACTGGTTCGCGGCGTCGGAATCGGTTGGAGTCGCAGCGATCGAACGACTCGAGCGACCAGTTGCCGACTCTGTCCAGTTGGTGCCGCGAGGACGAAGAGCACTCACGAGTGAGGGACGAGCGAGAATCTGCACGGAACGACTGATTGCCGACGAGCGTCCCGTCGTCGTCGATGTTGGACGCATCACGGGAAGCGGCAATTCAGAGGATCTGGTTCGCCGTTGCTTTGCCGAGGCAGCAACAACCTCGCTCCTCGTCACTCGACCGTGCTTCATTTCGCTTCGCAGGACGTTATCGCTTCCGCTTCGCCCCACTGGTGTTGTTCTCATTGAAGAAGCGGGACGAGCCTTAGGTCGGCGCGACGTCGAGGACGTGCTCGGGGTCCCAGTCGTCGCAACGATCGACGTCGATGCCGCAGTCGCCCGTGCCGTCGATGCGGGGCTTCTTGCGGCGCGACTGCCGTCTCCCTTGGGGAGGGCGCTCCGTGACGTCGCCTGACTCCACTACGGATTCCGCGCTTGATTCGGTGGTCGAACATATGCATCGGCAGTTACTCGATCACGGCCATCACGACGCAGCGTCGGTTGGGAAACTACTTGTCGAACACGATCCGCTGCTCGACGACGGAACGGTCACCGATCTCATTCACCGGGTTCACTCGCGTGTCAGTGGGCTCGGTGTTCTCGATCAATTCCTCGCGGACCCGGCCATCGATGAAGTCATGGTCAACGGAGCAGGCGATCTTTGGGTCGAGCGTTCCGGTCGGCTTGAGTGCACCGGGATCATTATCGAGAGCGCAACCACCTATGCACTGCTTGAACGCATTGTCGCCCCACTTGGTCTTCGCATCGATCGCACCTCACCGTTGGTCGATGCCCGACTTCCCGATGGATCACGGGTGAATGGGGTTGTCCCTCCACTGGCTGTCGATGGGCCGCTGATCACCATCCGAAGGTTCGGTGCGCGACGCGTTCAATTACCCGAAGTCTGTTCGCCTGGAGTTGCGAAATTGCTGGAGTGGGCCGTGCAGTCGCGATGCAACATCATCGTGAGCGGAGGTGCCGGAGCAGGAAAGACAACGTTACTCAATGCGGTTGCGGCGTTTATTCCGCCAGATGAACGCGTTGTCACGATCGAAGACGCGGCCGAGTTGCGCCTCCCCGGACGTCATGTTGTTCGACTCGAACGCCGGCCAGCAAATGCTGAAGGGGCAGGTGAAGTTTCCATCCGGGACCTTGTTCGCAACGCGTTACGCATGCGCCCCGATCGCATCGTGATTGGGGAAGTTCGTTCGGGTGAAGCGATTGACATGTTGCAGGCCATGAACACTGGTCACGACGGTTCACTTTCAACCTGTCATGCCAATTCACCGATTGATGCCATTCGACGTCTTGAAACCCTTGTACTTATGGGCGATGTTGCCTTGCCCTTAGCCGCGGTTCGTGAACAACTGCGTGCTGCGGTCGATCTCATCGTTCACGTTGCGCGACAACCGGATGGATCACGGCGAGTTGTCTCGATGGCCGAACCAATGCCCGATGGTGAAACCGGAAGCAGCATCTCTGCGAACGTGTTGACAGGCCCATCGGGTGAACTCGTCGCACTGCCCAGCCGACCGCACCGGGCGACTCATCTCGGTCAACCGCCCTTGTCTTGGGTTGCGTCATGAGCTTGCGATTGGTTGTGGTTGTGGTTGTTACCGTCATTGCGGTTGTTTCGACGATCACGGTGATCGTCACCACCCCCGAGA
Organism: uncultured Candidatus Nemicrothrix sp.; assembly: GCA_903867185.1. Lineage (GTDB taxonomy): Bacteria > Actinomycetota > Acidimicrobiia > Acidimicrobiales > Acidimicrobilacustridaceae > Acidimicrobilacustris. The sequence continues at coordinate 19,652 of CAIPQK010000154.1, forward strand.
TGATGGCGGCGCGTCGAGTGCATCAGCGATTTGCTGCGGAAGCCCTGACTCGTAGCGACTCACTGTTCGTGCGTGCAGCGCGTGGATCTATTCCCCGTCTCTCAACGCTTGGAATCTTCGAGCCGTTTCGTCGTGGTGCAGAACAACGAGGTAAGCGCCGACTGGAGATGCGTCTACCCGACTCACTTGACCGTGTTGTTCGGCAGTTACGCGCAGGGGCAACCCTCTCTCTCGCCCTTCGAGGAGTCGGTACCGACGACATGGTTTTTGCTCGCGTGGCCGCGGAATTAGACAAGGGGCAATCGCTACAGAAGGCAGTTGCGGAATGGGGAGCCGAGGACGAACTTCCGAATCGCAAACTGACCGCGACGGCCCTTGAGTTGGCCTCAAGTTCGGGCGGGGCAACCGCTCGTGTCCTTGACGGGGTCGCTGCTTCATTGCGCGATCGTGTCGCGCTTGAACGCGAGGTTGCCGCCCTTTCTTCGCAATCACGGGCCTCTGCGGTTGTGCTTGTCGTAGCCCCAGTGGTTTTTGCCGCAGCGATGGCAATGGTTGATCACCGGATTCTCGATGTGCTCATCGGGCGGCCGATCGGGTGGGCGTGCGTCGGTCTGGGGCTTGGGCTTGATGCCTTGGGAGCGTTTTGGATGTCGCGTTTGATTGGTCGCCACCGATGATCGTCGTTGGCCCATGGGTTGGCTGTGCGCTGGTGGTGGGAGCGTCACTTGTCCCAGTCGTTCGACATCGTTCAGCGTCACTGGCCACCGATACTGCTCGTCGACAAAGTGCTCCTGAGCTTGTCGACCTCTTCCGCCTTGCCGTCGGAGCCGGACTTTCTGTCCATCAGTTGGTTGACGTCGTCGAGCCGCGAGCTCCAGACGTCTTTGTTCCGACACTTGTCGAGGTTCGTCGACGAGTGTCGCTCGGACAACGACTAGGCGATGCGCTTGATGTGTTTGATGAACTCGGTGAGTCAGTCCGCCCGCTGGCAGCGGCGCTTCGTTCGGCAGCATTCGACGGCGTGGCGCTTGGGCCGGCACTTGAGCGGGTTGCGACCGATGCCCGACTGCAACGTCGGCGTTGGGCGGAAGCGAATGCTCGACGGCTCCCGGTTCAGCTGCTGTTTCCTCTCGTGATGTGCATTCTGCCGGCGTTCGGGCTCCTGGCGATCGTCCCACTTGTGGTGTCCTCGCTCGGTTCTCTGCACTGGTGAATCGAATCTTCCCCCGTTCAAGTTTTGTCTCACTACAACAAAGGAGTTTCGATGAATCGTTTTCGCACCCGTTTTCGCGGTGAGCGTGGTCAGACCACTGCTGAGTATGCGCTTGTTCTTCTAGGAGCAGCGGGAATTGCGCTGTTGCTTCTCGGTTGGGCAACACAGTCGGGAGCGATCGGCACGCTGTTCGATGCCGTTCTTGGTGGCGTGATCGGCAAGGTCAAGTGAAGAAGACGAGGTGGGGGGATCACGGACAATCCACTGTTGAATTCGCGTTGATTCTCCCCCTCGTCGTCATCGTTGTCCTCCTTATTGTGCAAGCGGGTTTTGTTGTGCGCGATCAAGTTCTTGTTTCCCACGCTGCGCGCGAAGCAGCAAGAGCAGCTGCAGTGAGCGATACAGATCGTTTCAGCGCGGCAGTGGCTGCCGCGAAGCGCGCGGGGGAACTGCGTTCGGATCAGATCTCGGTCGAGGTCACGATGCTTGAGGGCGGTGACACAGTTCGAGCAGAAGTTTCGTATCGCAGTGTCACTGATTTGGCGATCATCGGAGCACTTGTTCCGGATATCGACCTGCACGCGACCGTGGTCATGCGGGCGGAATCAACGGGAAAGCATGGCCTGCACTAGCGAAACGGCCGCAGCCTTATCGAGGGGCTCATTGCCGTTGCCGCATTTCGGCGACTGAATGCATGACGGACAGCCACTCTCACATGGGCATGACTCAATGACCTCGAGTGTGGCGGGAAGGTGTCGGTCAGCCGCCGCGAATCCGAGTTCAGCTACCCCCGCCCCACCGGGAAACGCATCGTGGATGACGATGGTTGCAGCACCCGTTTCGGGCAGGTACGGCGTTGAGACGCCACCGACATCCCAGCGGTCGCATATTGCGAAGAGAGGAAGGATGCCGATACCGGCGTGCTCGGCGGCATGAAGGGCACCAGGGAGTTCCGCCGGTCCAAGTCCCGCCACGCTCGTGACGTGATCGCCGATGACATACCAGAACGCGCGCGTGACCAGTCGAGAGGAAGGCAGCAGAAGGTCGTGAGTTCCGAGTTGTTCTCGAGTGAATGTGTCGAATCTTCGATAACCGATAACAGTGGTTTCGACCTCAACGGTGCCGAGACAGAGATCGGCGGCACCAATGGGCCTCTCGTTATCGGTGGTGAGGATGCGGATATCGGTCACTGCTCGAGGCTGGGTGTACTCACCGCCGTCATGTGGTTCGACGATTGCGACATGATCATCGATATCGAGTTCGGTGACTTTCCATGCCGTCCCCTGATGCAAATAAATTGAACCTGGATGAACAAGCCGAAAGGCACGTGATCCATCGACGGTTCCGATAATTGAGCCATCTGCGGTGGCAATGCGGAATTCGTTGGCGTTCGCACTGCGGAGGCCGACGCCATTGGCAGGTCTACCGCGACCGGCCCACACAGCTCCGAGACCGGCTCGATCCGTTGGTTGGCGAATCTTGAGCACGTCATCGTGCACGAGATCGCGTATTGCGTCGTCGAGAACATCTGGCCACCACGCTTCATCAGCGTCGGTGAGCGGAAGTTCGAATGCCGCACAGGCCAAGTGAGGATTGAGAACGTAAGGATTGGCAATATTGATGACGGCTGGTTCTGGCGATCGTTGGAAAAGTTCGGTGGGGTTATGGACAAACCATTGGTCGAGCTGATCATCACCGGCGACGAGTACAGCCAACGACTGTTGTGATGATCGGCCGGCGCGACCGGCCTGTTGCCACATCGAAGCGATCGTTCCTGGAAAGCCATTGAGAATGCATGCGTCAAGGCCGCCGACATCGATACCCAGTTCGAGAGCGGTTGTCGCCACGACGCCGCGCAACGTTCCATCGAAAAGTTCCTTCTCGATTTCACGTCGTTCCTCGGTGAGGTAGCCCCCTCGGTAGGAGCGAACAGATGGAGAGAGACGTTTCGAAAGGCGGCGCTTCACGTCGGCGGTGACAAGTTCGGTGCCTTTGCGACTTCTGCAGAACGCAATGGTTCGGTGGTTGGCTTTCACCAACGCACTCATAATTTCGGCGGTATCCCGAGATGACGAAACTGAACGTGGCTCTTCTTCGGTCCCATCGTTGATTCCATCGGGATCCCACAAGACGAAAAGACGTTCACCGCGTGGAGAACCATCGTCGACGACAGATTCAACAGGTAATCCACACAAGGTGGACGCCAGTGCGGCTGGGTCACCGATGGTGGCGGAAGTAAAAATAAAAACTGGATCGGATCCGTAGTGTGCGCAGATACGGCGAAGACGACGCAGAACCTGTGCAACATTGCTGCCGAACATTCCGCGCAACATGTGTAATTCATCAATAACCACGTAGCGCAGTCGCTTGAAGTAAGTGCCCCAGTTCGCGTGAACCGGGAGCATGCTCATATGCAACATTTCAGGGTTCGTAAGCAGAACGTTTGCGTGTGTGCGAGTCCACTTTCGTGCCTCGGGAGAAGAATCTCCGTCGTGAGTTGCGGCGATGAGTCCGGGAACATTGAGCGCGGTGAGTGAACGAAGTTGGTCCTGGGCGAGAGCCTTGGTCGGAAACAGAAGAAGCGCCGTTGCCGGAAGCGATCCCGCGGCGATTGCTTCTGCGATCGGGAGTTGGAAACACAGTGACTTTCCCGATGCTGTGCCAGTAGCGATGGCCACAGATCGACCGGCGCGAATGTGATCAATTGACTCGGCCTGATGAGACCACAGCCCTTGATCGGGAATGATGCCCGAAACGGTCTCGGACAACGGCTCGGCAAGCGTCGCGAAACGGGCACGACGTGCTGGTGATCGCTCAATATGCGCGACGCGTTTATCGGACTGAAGCGCCGTGACGAAGGAGTCAAGAGACGGAGAAGGACTGCGAGCCATTGGTGGTGATCGTATGACCGCTTTCTGACTCTCCGACCTCTCTGAGAGACTTTGCTGAGTCGGTCGGCTCGAATCAAGAGCGGTAACCTGAAGATTCTGGGCGTATGTGCGCCTTGCTCTCACCGGAACGGATTCTCGAGTGATGTTTGATCTCGTTGCGACAGAACCCATTGAGGGAGTAGTGGTCATTTCGATCATCGGTGAACTCGATATCTCCACAGCTCCTCGTCTCCGTGAGGAGCTGGTTCGCCTCACAGCAGAGCTCAAAACGCCGAAGATCGTGCTTGATCTCGCGGGAGTGGATCTTCTCGATCCAATTGGTCTCGGTGTCATTTTCGAAGGCGTCAAACGAGCGAGACTTCGCCAAGGGGATTTGGCACTCGCCCGGGCCGAGGCGCAAGTCCTGAGTGACCTTGAGATCACGCGAGTGATCGAGATCCTTCCTGTTTCGGATTCGGTCGAAGATGCAATTGCAACCCTGACTGGGTCATGAGGAAGTCTCGCTTCACTCGACCAGTTGCTCGATTCCTCGCGCTTGAATCAGCAAGTGGGCTCCTTCTCCTCGGTGCAACGGTGCTTGCGTTGGTCTGGGCGAACTCTCCCTGGAAAGACGGGTATAACTCGTTCCTCGGGCATAACATCGCGATAAACGTCGGACCGATCGACCTACACATCGATGTTCTGGAGTTTGTGAACGACGCGTTGATGGCGGTGTTCTTCTTTGTTGTTGGCCTTGAGATCAAACGCGAACTCGTGAAGGGGGAGTTGCGCGACCGGCGTACGGCTGCCCTCCCAGTTATTGCTGCGATAGGCGGGATGATTGTCCCAGCGCTTCTTTACGTTGCGATCAATGCTGGATCCTCAACCGTGCACGGCTGGGGCATCCCGATGGCCACTGATATCGCCTTCGCCGTTGGTGTCGTCGCGCTGCTCGGTAAGCGCGTTCCCGTTGCTCTGAAACTTTTTCTTTTATCGCTCGCCGTCGTCGATGACCTTGGTGCAATCGCAGTCATCGCGATCTTCTACACCTCCTCGATTGCATTTGGATGGCTACTGGGCGCGGCTGGAGTTTTCGTACTCATCGGGGGTCTACGTGTGTTGCGAGTCCCTTCCGTGATTCCGTATGTCATTCTCGGGATTATCGCTTGGTATTGCATGTTTAAATCTGGCGTTCATGCCACGGTCGCTGGAGTTGCACTTGGCTTCCTGATCCCGCTTGCCCCGATGCGGGGACAAGAGGGGCGGCCATCAATGGCCGAACGACTTGAGGACGCACTGCATACTTGGAGCGCGTATGTCATCGTCCCGATTTTTGCCTTATGTAACGCGGGCGTGATTCTTACGATCGATGCATTGAGGGACGCGGCAAGTTCTCAGGTCACTTGGGGTGTTGCCGTCGGTCTTGTTGTCGGAAAAACAGTCGGCGTTGCTGCGACATCGCTTCTTGCCATCAAATTCGGTGTGGTGAATCGGCCTCGTGGCGTGAGCAATCTTCACATGGTCGGAATCGCCATGGCCGCTGGCATCGGATTCACCGTTGCGCTCTTCGTGACCAACCTGGCCTTTACCGATGCAGCATCTGCCGGTCAGTCGCGAATCGGAATTTTGGGAGCATCGCTCGTTGCCGCACTCGGTTCGGCAACTGTTCTGCGCCTAGCTTCCGTTCGGTCGAGCACCGATGAACTGATGCGGGAAGCGGCAGAAAACGCTGAATTTTTTGATTAGCGAGCGACGCCGATATCGCCTGACGTAGGCGAGGAGTCACCGGAGTCGATGTAACGACCAAGTTCGCGGCGAGCGAGTTGCATGCGATGAACTTCGTCCGGCCCATCCGCAAAGCGCAGTGTGCGAAGGCCGGCCCACATCCCTGCAAGGGGGAAGTCTTGCGAAACGCCGCCGCCGCCATGCGCCTGAATGGCGCGATCGACAACAGCGAGCGCCACGTTGGGAGCGATCACCTTGATGGCAGAGATCTCGGTTCGAGCTCCCTTGTTGCCGACGGTGTCCATCAGCCACGCTGCTTTCATTGTGAGCAGGCGGGCCTGTTCGATCTCGATGCGGGAATCGGCGATCCATTCCTGAATGACGCCTTGTTGGGCAAGTGGCTTGCCGAAAGCAAAGCGTTCGGTGACTCGGCGACACATGAGTTCAAGCGCGCGTTCGGCCATGCCGATGCAGCGCATGCAGTGATGAATGCGACCAGGACCGAGACGGGCTTGTGCGAGCGCAAAGCCGCTTCCTTCTTCGCCGAGAATGTTGGAAACGGGTACGCGGACGTTGTCGAACTTCAACTCACAATGACCTTCGCGATCGTTGTAACCGAACACCATGAGATCGCGCACAACGGTAAGACCGGGCGTATCCATGGGCACGAGCACCATCGATTGCTGCGTGTAGGTGGGAGCAGACGGATCGGTTTTCCCCATCACGATGGCGACGCGGCAACGTGGATTTGCCGCGCCAGAAATCCACCATTTACGGCCATTTAGTACGTAGTCGTCGCCATCGCGAACGATGCTGAGACTGATGTTTCGTGCATCGCTTGATGCAACATCGGGCTCGGTCATCGCGAAACAAGATCGGATTTCGCCTTCGAGCAACGGAACCAACCAGCGATCTTTTTGTTCGGGGGTTCCGAACAGCGCAAGGATTTCCATGTTGCCGGTATCGGGTGCAGCGGAGTTCACCGACTCAGGACCAAGCGGGCTGCGTCCGGTGATTTCTGCGAGCGGTGCGTAGTCAACATTGGAAACTGGATCGGGTGTCCACTCGGTCGTGTGTGGCATGAAGAGATTCCACAAACCGCGTGCTTTCGCTTCGGCTTTGAGTTCCTCCATCACGTGCGGGTGAAAGTGGGGATCACCTGAAGCGCGCATTTCCTCAGCAAAGACAGCCTCTGCCGGGATCACCTTTTCTTCCATGAAGGCGAGCAGGCGTTGTTGAAGGTCTGTGGCACGCGGGCTGAGTGCGAAGTCCATTAGGAACCTGCTCTTCCGTAGTCGTCTTCGTAGCGAACGATGTCGTCTTCGCCGAAGTAGGTCCCGGTCTGCACTTCAATAAACACCACAGGTGTTGCGCCGTCGTTACGAACTCGGTGTTTGGTGTGGACAGGAATCTCGATCGTGCCCCCAGACTCGACGGAATGGTCGACATCGTTGAGCGTGACGATGGCTGTTCCTTCGACAACGATCCAATGTTCTGAGCGCTTGTCATGCGATTGATAGGACAACCGCTGTCCAGGTTCGACGGTGATGCGCTTGACCTTGGCGGCGGGGCCGTCGTCGAGAATGACGAACTCACCCCACGGGCGTCGTTCGCCTGATCCGGCCTCGCCAAGGGGTCGAAGGGTGTCGTCATCTGAGATGGGGTTTTCGCCGGCAGGTGTCACGGGCCGAGTATGGCCGAAATCCCCGTTCAGGGCGGGAAAACAGGGCTGTGGATAAGAAAAATCGGGGACCCCCTTTAGGGGTCCCCGCGGCTGTGGTTCGAAAGGCTGCGATTGACAGAAGCGCCGGGGTGGTCTCATTGTGTCCCCCCATGGCCGGTCCCCTCGTCATTGTCGAATCGCCCACCAAGGCGAAGAAGATCACCGAATTCCTCCGCGGCGAGGACACCGGTGGCGCGTCGCCGACCGTTATCGCATCGGTTGGTCACATTCGTGATCTCGTGTCCAAGGCCAAGGAGCTCCCAGAGGGGAAACAAAAAGAGTGGTGGTCGTACCTGGGCATTGATCCCGATGACGACTTCAAGCCCTATTACAAGGTGTACGACAAGAAGAAAGACACCGTCGCCGAACTTCGTCGTGCATTGAAGAATGCTGATGCGCTCTATCTCGCAACCGATGAGGATCGCGAGGGCGAAGCAATCGCGTGGCATTTGCTCCAGGTGTTGAAGCCGCCGAAGGACATGCCTGTTTACCGAATGGTGTTCCACGAAATCACCGCCCCAGCAATTCGCGAGGCATTTGCCAATCCGCGTGAACTCGATCAGTTGCTCGTCGACGCGCAGGAAACTCGTCGACTTCTTGATCGCCTCGCTGGCTATGACCTTTCTCAGGTTCTGTGGAAGAAGGTCAATCGTGGATTGTCTGCGGGTCGTGTGCAGAGTGTTGCGACACGACTTGTGGTGGAACGTGAACGCGAAATCATGGCGTTCGTCTCTTCTGATTGGTGGGACATCAAAGGCGTGTTCGCAGCGTCCTCTGAACCGATTCCCTTCGGAGCAAAACTTCTTGAACTCGATGGCGTTCGTATCGCTACGGGAAATGATTTCGATGACGATGGCGATCTGAAGCGCGACGATCGCGTCATTCTCAATGAAGAAACAGTGACTTCCCTCGCTGCGGAATTGCAGTCGTCGTCGTTCTCAGTGCGAAGTGTTGAGTCCAAGCCCTACCGCAAGCGACCATTCGCCCCGTTCACGACGTCAACGCTGCAACAGGTCGCCGGTCGCCGCCTCAAAGTGTCAGCCAAGCAGGTCATGTCGATGGCCCAGGGTCTTTACCAGCAGGGCTACATCACCTACATGCGAACGGACTCCACCAATCTTTCCGCCGCAGCTGTCGCTGCAGCGAAAGCGGAAATCACCGAGCGGTACGGCGCTTCGGCGATTGAACAAAAGCCGCGTACCTGGGGCAAGAAGGCAGCGAATGCGCAAGAAGCGCATGAAGCTATTCGTCCCGCCGGTGATCGATTCCGTCGACCCGAAGAAGTTCGGAATGAAGTTGCTCCTGGTGAATTTCGTCTTTACGAGATCATCTGGCAGCGCACGGTTGCGTCGCAGATGATCGATGCAATTGGTGAAACCGTCACGGTTCGCCTTGGTTCGGTAACCGCGAGTGGTCGAGATGCAGAATTCTCTGCGGCGGGCACGGTGATTACTGAACGCGGTTGGATGCAGGTCGAAGACTGGCGTACCGACGAGACCGATGCAGAAAGCGAAGACGACACTGAACGCCGTCTGCCGCAGTTGAAGGTCGGCGATGGTCTTGATGCAACGGAAATCACTCCGGAAGGTCACTCCACAAAACCGCCGGCTCGATTTACCGAAGCATCGCTAGTCGGAAAAATGGAAGAGCTTGGCGTTGGTCGCCCTTCCACGTACGCATCGATCATGGAAACCATTCAGGGCCGTGGCTATGTGTGGAAGAAGGGTTCTGCGCTGGTTCCCAGTTGGAATGCATTCGCGGTAACCACGCTGCTTGAACAGCACTTCGCTGAACTTGTCGACTACGACTTCACTGCGAATCTCGAAGGAGTACTCGATCGCATTTCCAATGGCGACGCGAACAGCGTCGACACACTTGCCGAGTTCTATTTCGGTCCCATGGTCGACGGAGCACGCAAAGATGGGCTTCGCGATCTCGTCACCGAGCGACTTCCCGAAATTGATGCCGCAGCTATCAACACATTTCTTCTTGGTGACGATCCCAACGGCATGCCGGTCATCGCTAAACCTGGAAAGTTCGGACCATACGTGCAGCGCGGTGACGACACCGCGTCGGTACCCGAGAACCTTCCGCCCGCCGATCTCACCGTCGCAGTCGCTCTCGAACTTTTGGCCATGCCTAAGGGCGGTAAGCCGATCGGCGAGGATCCTGAGACCGGTCTGACAGTTTTTGTCATGAGTGGCCGCTTTGGTCCGTATGTGCAGCTGGGCGAAATTGAAGATGCTCCCGACGAGAAGCCTCGTCGCTCCTCGTTGTTCAAATCGATGGACCCCTACGAGGTCACACTCGAAACCGCACTCGAACTTTTGTCATTCCCGAAGGTGCTTGGATCCGATCCGGAAACGGGGAAATCGATTCGTGCGCAGAACGGCAAGTTCGGCCCGTATCTGACCAAGGGCGATGAAGGCGATGCCGAGAAGCCAGAAACTCGGAGCCTGGATTCTGAAGAGCAGATGCTTGGTGTCACGTTTGAAGATGCACTCGCGCTGTTCGCGGTGCCGCGCCAATATGGGAAACGGGCGCCGAAGCCGCCATTGGCGGACCTCGGCATCGACCCAGCCTCAGGCCGTCAAATGTTGATCAAAGACGGAAAGTTCGGGCCCTACGTCACCGACGGCGAGACCAACGCCTCGCTTCGGGTTGGCGATGTTCCGGAATCGCTCAGCCCCGAACGAGGCGCGGAACTTCTTCAGGATCGGCGTGTCTACATCGCCGAAAACGGTGGGCCGGCGGCCAAAAAAGCGGCCAAGAAGGCTGTGAAGAAGGCCACGAAAAAGAAGGCCACGGCCAAGAAGAGCGCCAAATCTCGGGCCAAGAAGCCTGATCTCATGACCGCTCGAACGGTGGGGGCGGGGCAGTCGAAGGCGGCCAAGAAGGCGACCAAGAAGCCCAATGTCGTCAGGTCCGACTCCCAGATCCTCGATCAAGAACGCTGAGCACCCTCAGGGCGGTGCTCAGGGGCAGTAGGGACCTCTCCTAGGCTCCTTGCATGGCTGTGCATCGCCCCGAACCCCGGGACGACGCCGATCCCCCCGAGGATGCAATGCCCGTCGAGGCTTCTGGCCCCGACGTTGACGCGACCATCCCGGGCTGGAGTCGTGCATCGCTGTTCGGCGAGGACACCGAAACCATCTTTACGAAAGATCCCTCGGATCGACCAGGTTTCCACGTTCGTCTTTTTGGTAGCCACGAGTTTTTCCGACTTTGGCTCGTGCAGGTTGTCTCCGCCACGGGCGATTGGTTGGGCTTCTCCGCGATCATCCTCTTAGCGGCCACCATTGGCGGCGGCGCTGGTGCTGGTGCGATTTCACTTGTCATGGCCGCGCGCATCGTGCCTGGGTTTTTCTTTGGCCCACTCGCGGGCGTGCTTGTTGATCGTTGGGATCGCAAGAAGGTCATGGTCACCTGCGATATCGGACGAGCAGTTGTGATGGTGCTGCTTCCGTTCGTCAGCGATGTCATTGGGCTCGTACTGGCATCGCTTGTTCTTGAAGTTCTCACGCTGTTGTGGGGTCCGGCGAAGGATTCGGAAGTTCCGAACTTGGTTCCCCAGGAACACTTAACGACAGCGAACTCGTTGTCGCTGGCAGCGGCCTACGGAACCTTTCCCTTCGCGTCGTTGTTGTTTGCACTGCTCGCAGGATTGTCAGTGTGGATTGGCCGAGTTCCTGGACTTGGGTGGCTCGAGAACAATCAGATGGCATTCGCGTTTTATGCCGATGCACTCACATTCGTTTTCTCGGCGTGGATGATTAGCCGACTCACATTCCCTAAGCGGGAACGGCGCGTCCGAACGACTGCCGAGGATGAACGACGAGTCGATGTCAAGGCCACACTGCAAGAACTTCGTGAGGGCTGGAACGAAATTTGGAAGAACCACACCGTTCGCGCCGTGAATCTTGGACTTGCCACGGGACTGATCGGTGGCGGCATGCTTATTCCGCTCGGCGCGGTGTTCTCGACCGAAGTTCTCGATGCTGGCGCGGCAGGGTACGGACTGTTCACCACAGCGCTCGGCTTTGGTGTCGCGATTGGTGTTGTTGGAGTATCGGCATTCCAGAAGCGATTGCCTCAAACCACAACGTTCACCGCTGCACTCTTTGTTGCGGGCATAGCGTTGTTCTGCGCCGCATCATCTTCGTCGTTGTGGGCTGCTGTGATCTTCGTCGGGCTGATGGGGATTGCTGTCGGCCCGGTTTACGTTCTCGGTTTCGCAATGCTCCAACAAGAAGTCGCCGATGATCTTCGCGGTCGTGTCTTCAGTTCGCTCAACACCCTTGTTCGCATGTGCGTACTAATTGCGATGGTCGCCGGCCCGTTGCTTGCTGCCATCCTTGGTCGCATTGCATCAACGATGATCAATAATCGCGTTGATCTCGGAGGTAAGACACTTGAACTTCCTGGCGTACGTCTCGCGCTTTGGCTTGCTGCGCTGATCATCATCGCCGCGGGGTTTGTTGCTGGAGCTTCGTTGCGCGCAGGCCAGCGAACGAAGCGTGCCGGCGCGTCCGATCATCCTTCGCGGCCGAACCCCCCTGATCCACAGCCGCTTGATTTCACGCCGATCGATCTGCGCCCGGCTGGCCCGGCACCTGAACCCCACCCCGACGACGAAGCTTCCGGAGAACCGACATGACGCGCGGAAAGTTCATTGCGTTTGAGGGTGGCGAGGCCTGCGGAAAATCGACTCAGTCGCAACGTTTAGCAACCGCGATCGATGCAGTGCTCACTCGCGAACCGGGTGGAACCGTTATCGGTGCGCAATTGCGTGCTGTTCTTCTCGATCCGCAAACAGTCAACCTTTCCGATCGCGCTGAAGCACTTCTCATGGCTGCCGATCGCGCGCAGCACGTTGCAGAAGTTGTGGAGCCGGCGTTGGCATCGGGACGTCATGTCGTCACCGATCGCTTTGCGGGTTCATCGATCGCCTACCAGGGCCATGGCCGCGGACTCCCGGTGAGCGAAATTCGCGACCTCTCGCTGTGGGCAACGGATGGCGTATGGCCCGACCTCATCGTTCTTCTTGATGTCCCCGAGGCCGAAGCCGATCGTCGTCTCGGTTCCTCTCGTGATCGGATGGAGTCAGAACCGGCGTCGTTCCATGCAGCAGTGATGGAAGGTTTCCGAGCCCAAGCGGCAGCCGAACCAGATCGTTGGGTGGTGATCGATGGCACCCCTTCGATCGAAGAGGTTTCCGCTGCGGTGTTCGCTGTCGTCGCTGAGCGGCTACAACTGCCTCTGTGACATCACGCACCGACTACCCGCCGCTGTCGGCGGAACTCGCTGGAATTGAACTCTGGGCCAATGTCGTCGGCCAGGACGATGCAATTGGCGAACTTCGTGCTGCAGTCAACGCGCCGGTACACGCGTACATGCTGGTTGGTCCGCGCGGAAGTGGAAAGCGCGAACTTGCTCGAGCGTTTGCTGCAGCGCTCGTAAGTCGTGATCGCACGGGCGACGATGCTGTGCGGCAAGCGCGAATGGCGTTGATGCAAAATCATTCCGACATCACTGAGTTCGAACGAGTTGGTGCATCGATTTCTGCCGAGCAGGCCGATGCAATCATTGCGACCGCAGCGCGTTCCTCGATCGAGAATGGTCCGAAGGTTCTCATTCTTGATGAGTTCCATCTTGTGACAACCGCTGCTCCAAAGTTATTGAAGACCATTGAAGAACCGCCCGCCGGAACGGTGTTTGTGGTTCTCGCTGACGATGTTCCGAATGATCTCGTGACAATTGCGAGCCGATGTGTACGCATCGATCTTGCAACGATCACTGACGATGTGGTCACCGAGCGATTGATCGCCGAAGGTGTCGCGCCTGACCGAGCTGCCGATGCGGCCGCCGCTGCTGTCGGAGACCTCGGTCGCGCACGGTTGTTGGCAACTGATGATCGGCTTGCGTTACGACGTGCTGCATGGCGCGCTGTTCCTGATCGCCTCGATGGCACTGGTGCACGCGCAATCGAAACCGTCGACGACCTGTTAGCGATGATCGAAGATGCCATGGCTCCATTGGCCGAGGCCCACGCCGCAGAAGTTGCCGAGTTCGCCGAACTCGTTGCCTCGCGTGGCGAACGCGGTTCGGGTCGCAAGCAGTTCGAAGATCGGCATAAACGCGAAGTCCGTCGATACCGAACTGATGAAATTCGTGCCGGCCTCACGGAACTTTCTCGTCGCTACCGCGATGATCTCGCGGCTTCACCTCGGCCTGCTGAGATCGCTGGTGCGATTGACGACATCGCGACTTTGGCCACAAATCTGGTGAGGAACCCCAACGAGCGACTGCAGTTGGTGGCGCTCTTTACGAAACTTGGCCGACCCCATCATTGAGTCCACTCGCCGAGTGGGTCGTTTCCGACCCGGCGGCTAACCTCATCGCTTCCCGCCCGGGTAGCTCAGACGGCAGAGCAGCTCACTCGTAATGAGCAGGTCAGGAGTTCGATTCTCCTCTCGGGCTCTGATGGCCGATCAAAAAGCGTTTGCTGAGCAGGCAATGGAGTACATGCCGCAGTTGTATTCCACCGCGCTTCGAATGACCCACAACGCGTCTGATGCGGAAGATCTTGTTCAAGAGACGTATCTCAAGGCCTACAAAGGTTTCGCAGGTTTTGAGCAAGGTACGAATTTGCGAGCCTGGATGTTCCGTATCCTGACCAATACCTACATCAACTCGTATCGGTCGAAGAAGCGCCGTCCCGAAGAAACAGAACTGGACGATGTTGAAGATTTCTATCTGTACCGACGGATGGGTGGACTTGAAGCCGTTCGTGCGGGTCGCAGTGCCGAGGATGAACTTATGGACTTGTTCTCCGATGCCGAGGTGCAGAGTGCAATCGATGCGCTGCCAGAGTCCTATCGGCTCGCGATATTGCTGAGCGATGTCGAAGGGCTTTCGTACAAGGAAATTGCCGAAGATCTCGATATCCCGATCGGTACCGTCATGAGCCGGCTTCACCGTGGAAGAAAAGCACTCCAAAAGCAGTTACATGACTATGCCCTTGAGCGGGGACTGACCGATGCCATTCCCGAAGCCTCCTTGGAAGCGCCATGACCCACGACCCCAACTCTCCATCCGGCGTTCCTTTTGCCGTCACGCCCGACTGCGAAAAGGTGATGGCCGAGGTCTACAGCTTTCTTGATCAGGAACTCACCGATGCCATGCGGGCGAGCATCGCGGCTCATCTTGAGTCGTGTAGTCCCTGCTTCGAGGTGTTTGATTTCGAGGCGGAACTTCGAATGGTGATCTCGACCAAGACCCACACCGTGGAGATTCCCGACACGCTTCGTATCCGCATCGAAGAGAAACTGACCTATCTCCGAATCGAAGGATCTGGGGGGACCGAGTCCGGCGGTGGCGGAGAGCCTCGCCGAGAGGCATAGAATTAGAACTATGAATCTTCTGTTCGCGCAGGTATGGGCATTTTGGATTGCGCCGGTTCTGGTCGCCTCGGCAATCGGGGTCTTGGCAGTAATGATCGGCCTGTACCTGAAGAAGGTCGTCGCTCCCCGCTATCCCAAGCGCTGAGCTTGTGGCCGCAGCGGTCGATTGGGGAGTAGCCGAACGGGTTGCGATCCGCACGTCGAAGAAGGATCCCTTCGCCGCTAGCTATCACTATCAATCGCTGCAACCCGATTTCGATCGTTTAACGGCGATCGCTGAAGAGTTGGTTGCACAAGAAACCGGACTTCGATCACTCGCCGGTCCTGCTCGCGCTCGAGTCACCGATCGGCCCGGCTGGATCCGCGCCAACCTCGCGTCGTTTCAACGTTTGCTGGCACCAATGCTCGAAAAGTTTGGCGATCGCGTTTCCTCGAGTCGCGTTGCACCGCTGACCGCTCGAATTGCTGGTGCCGAACTCGGAGTAGTCCTCGGTTGGATGTCGGCCCGGGTGTTGGGTCAGTACGACTTACTTGTGATCGAAGAAGAGAATCCGCAGGACCAGGACATCGTTTATTACGTGGGTCCAAACGTGCTTGCGCTTGAGAAGCAGTTTGCGTTTCCACCGGAAGAGTTCCGCATGTGGCTGGCGTTGCACGAGGTCACACATCGCGCTCAGTTCACCGGAGTTCCTTGGCTCCGAGAACATTTCCTCGGACTCGTTCATGAAACAATGAACACCATTGACCCCGACCCGGCTCGCGTGAGCGAGACCGTCGCTCGGGTCACTGCTGCAATTCGTGCTGGGAAGAAACCACTGGCCGATGGCGGACTAGTCAATCTGATCGCCAGTCCTGAACAACGCGTAGTGCTCGATCAGGTGAGCGGCATGATGAGTCTTCTCGAAGGACACGGCGACATCACGATGGATCGGGCTGGTCACGACCTTGTTCCGAGCGCCGATCGCTTTTCAAAGGTTTTGCGTGAGCGACGCGAATCAGCGCGCGGTATGGCGAAAGTTTTTCAGCAGTTGATTGGCCTGCAAGCCAAGTTGGCGCAGTATGCCCAAGGAGAAGCGTTCATCACGGAAGTTGAACGCGCGGGCGGCCAACCGTTGTTGTCTCGTGCATGGGAAGGGCCAGAGAATCTTCCGAGCATCATCGAGATTCGCGAACCGCGTTTGTGGATCGAGCGCATGGCTGCTCCGCTTCCGGTTGCTGGCTGAAATCGATTGGTCGTCGTGAGTTCTCTCGCTGAACGTCACGGGGAATTGTTGGCTCGCTGCACATTCCCGCCTGCGGGCTCTCCATTGATCTGTGGTGTGTCTGGTGGCGCGGACTCGATGGCCCTATTGGTTTTGGCTGTCGCTGCAGGCTGTGATGTCACGGCGGTTCATGTCGATCACGGGTTGCGTCCTGGCTCGCATGACGAGGCCGATCGTGTCCGAGCGGTTGCCGATGCCCTTGGAGCGTCGTTCAAGTCTGAATCAGTGGTGGTGGAAGCGGGGGCCAACCTTGAAGCTCGCGCTCGAACTGCTCGCCACGAAGTGCTGGGCCCCGATGCCGCGCTTGGTCACACTGCTGACGACCGGGCCGAAACCATGATCGTGAATTTGTTACGCGGTGCGGGCCCTGACGGGCTGGCTTCGATCCGCCCGGGTGTCCGTCATCCGATTTTGGATCTGCGGCGATCGGAAACAGAACGGGTCTGTGAAGTTGAGGGGATCCAACCGTTCTTTGATCCCAGTAATAGCGATCCGGCGTTCGTGCGCAATCGTGTTCGACACGAAGTACTTCCGTTGCTCGCCGAGATCGCTGGCCGCGATCCGGTTCCGATTCTTGATCGTCAGGCCGATGTTTTCGCGTCGGTTGCTGATCATTTGCGGTTCGAAGCGACCGCGCTTGACCCAACCGATGCGCGGACTCTTCGCGATGTACCCGAGGCGATTGCTCGCGTCGCTCTCCGCGAGTGGCTCCGAGAAGGTGCAGAAGAGCGACATCCGCCTGATGCGGCAACGATTGATCGCGTCATGGCGGTCGTAAAGGGCCAGGCCACCGCGACCGATGTGGGTGGAAATCGTCGCGTCGAACGAACCGCAGGTCGGTTACGAATCGTGGCGGCACCGAAAGTCTGAGGACTGCACTACATTCGCCGCGTGACCCAAAGCGCGTCTGGAAATGACCATCCGCATCCCGATGTCGATCCCCATCTCGGCCAGATCCTCGTTACCCACGAAGCCATTCAGCAACGCATCGTTGAATTGGGCAAAGAGATCACCACCGATTACGCGGGCCGCGCACCATTGTTGATCGCTGTCCTCAAAGGTGCGGTCATGTTTATGGCCGATATCGCTCGCGCAATCGCGTTGCCCGTCGAACTCGACTTCATGGCGGTGTCTTCCTATGGCACAGCAACGAAGACCAGTGGCGTGGTGCGGATCGTGAAAGATCTCGACATCGACCTCACTGGGCGCGATGTCATCATCGTCGAGGACATCGTCGACAGTGGCCTGACGCTGAACTATCTCCGAAAAAATTTGGCGGCACGACACCCCGCCAGCCTCGAGGTCTGTGCCCTTCTGCTCAAAGAAGGCATGCAGAAGGTCGAACCCGATCTTCGCTACGTGGGTTTCCGACTTCCTGATGAGTTTGTTGTTGGTTATGGCCTTGATGTGGCGGAGCGCTATCGCAATCTCGACGATCTTCGTGTTTTTGTCGGCCCGGAAAGTGGTCACTGAGGTCGTTAAATCCAGTGGGAATCAGTACGATTCCCACACGAATGAACGTTTCTGTTCTCGTCCCCTCACTAGGAGACCGTGATGGACCCCGTTGATCTTCCCCGTATTTCAGCTGCCGTAAAAGAAATCCTCATCGCAATTGGCGAGGATCCTGACCGTGATGGCCTCCAGGACACACCCGATCGCGTTGCGCGCATGTACGCCGAGGTCTTTGCTGGCCTGCGTGACGATCCCCGTAGCCACCTTCAGGTCATGTTCGAAGCGAATCACGACGAGATGGTCATGGTCCGCGACATCGCACTTACGTCAATGTGCGAACACCACCTGGTTCCGTTCATGGGGAAAGCCCATGTTGCCTATATCCCCGGCACCGACGGCCGTGTGACTGGTCTTTCAAAAATCGCACGTCTTGTCGACGCCTACGCCAAACGACCACAGGTGCAAGAGCGTCTGACCGCGCAAATTGCCGATGAACTCGAAGCCACATTGCAACCGCGTGGCGTGCTCGTCGTCATCGAAGCAGAGCACCTGTGCATGTCGATGCGCGGAGTTCGCAAGCCTGGCTCAAGCACAGTGACCTCAGCAGTTCGTGGATTGTTCCGTGAAAGCGCTGCGACCCGATTTGAAGCGATGCGCTTCATTACTCGCGACTAAACGTGGCCGACGTCGTTCCTCGGCTCGGAGTCGGAACTCCGAAAGCAATCCCATTAGTCATGGGGATTGTCAATGTCACTCCCGATTCATTTAGTGATGGTGGGAAGTTTCTCGACCCCGAAGCCGCGATTGCGCACGGCTTGGCGCTAGTCGATGAAGGCGCTTCCGTCCTTGATATCGGTGGAGAGTCAACTCGACCCGGTGCTGCTCCAGTCGATGTCAAAATGGAACTCGCTCGAGTCATTCCCGTCATCGAAGGTCTCGCCGGTCGGTGTCGAATCAGTATCGACACCCGCAAAGCCGAAGTCGCAAGGGCTGCTGTGGCCGCTGGAGCGACGCTCATCAACGATGTGTCGGCATCACTTTGGCCGGTTGCGGCGGAGCTTGGTGTGGGTTGGATTGCCATGCATATGCAGGGCGAGCCGGGCACGATGCAAGCCGATCCTCACTACGACGACGTCGTTGCCGAGGTGTGTGCGTTCCTTCGCGAGCGCGCAATGGCCGCTTCAGAGGCCGGAGTAAAAGAAATTTGGGTCGATCCTGGGTTTGGGTTTGGGAAGACCGATTCGCACAATCTGGCCCTACTCGCGCACCTCGATCGCATCGTTGAAATGGGTTGGCCTGTTGTCGTAGGGACAAGCAGAAAAGCCATGCTGGGACGGCTCCTTGCGACATCTGACGGTTCCAACGAACTGGTTCCAGCCGACGATCGTCTTGCCGGATCAATCGCGACGGAAGTGTGGGCAATGCACGCCGGAGCGAGCATGATTCGCGCTCACGACGTCAGAAGCGCCATCCAAGCGGCCAAAGTCGTGGCAGCATGAACGCCGTGGCCAGCAAAGGGAAATGGGCGCAGGGAATCCGACCCCGCAACTTTCATTGGGTGATCGCTGAGCGACTCGCCCTCTGTGAGCGACCCGGTGGCTATGGAGCGAACCATCGAAAGGTTCGTCGCCAAGAGGAAATCATCTGGGTCCGCGAACAGGGATTCACCTGTGTCATCTCGATGATCACGGCTCCGCTCAATCTCCACAATTACGACGAGCTCGGTGTCACCTGGCGCCATCGTCCCGTCCCCGAAGACGATCTCGGCCTTTTCGAATCGGCATTCTTCGCGGAATTACGAACCTTGCTCGAGCGCGGCGAACGCATCCTTATCCACGCCGAAGAACTCAGTGATCGCGTGTGTGGTCTGATCGCCGGCTACTTGCTCTGGAACGGCCTAGTCGAGAGCCCGCCGCGCGTTGTTACCGTGATTGAGCAGTTGACGCAGCGCCAACTCGGCCCCATTGGCCGTGAGTTGGTTGCGATTTCACTGACGATCCCCCCGCCGTCTGCCTGAACCGGAGCGCTGCCTAATGGCCCCGACTGATCGAATTGAACTTCGCCAACTTGTTGTGACCGGTATTTGTGGCGCGCTTCCCGAAGAGCGTGAACGAGCACAGCCACTCGAAGTCGACCTCGATGTTGTCGCCGATCTCTCTGCGGCGGGTGCGTCAGACAATCTCGCCGACACCCTCGATTACGGAGCGATCACCGCATCAGTCGAGCGCGTGATTCTCAACGGAACGCCGCAGTTACTTGAACACCTCGCCCAGAACATTGCCGATGCTGTGCTCGCCGATTCCCGGGCATTGTCGGTCACGGTTTCTGTGCGGAAGTTGCGCCCACCAGTGCCTCAGGCTCTGGCCACTTCGGGCGTCACCATCACCCGAGGACGCTGAATGTCGCGTGCCTTCTTGAGCCTCGGCTCAAATATCGGTGATTCATGGTCGCTTTTGCGTGAAGCGGTGAATTCGCTTGATTCAGTTGTCGCGGTGTCACCGGTGTATCGCACCGATCCGGTTGGTGGACCAGAGCAAGATCCGTTTCTCAACATTGTGATTGAACTCGATACCGAGTTGAGTGCGCGCGAGTTATTGGGCGTTTGTCATCGTCTTGAATCAGCGGCCAACCGAGTGCGTACCGTTCGGTGGGGTCCGCGAACGCTTGATGTCGACATCATCTGGATCGACGGCGTCACGATTTCCGAACCCGATCTCGAAGTTCCTCATCCGCGAATGCAATCGCGTCGTTTCGTCATGGCGCCGCTTGCCGATCTTGCTCCCGATGTTGCCGGACCTAATTGGGCCGACCGGGCCGAGGGTCACGTACATCGCGTCGGACCAATCGACGCCGAACCAGGATGACCACGAACAGTTCGGTCCGAATCATTGGGCCGGGCCGTGCGGGCGGTGCGCTGGCGATTGCCTTGGCACGAGTTGGATGGTCGGTGGTTGCTCCTATTCATCGTGGTGAGTCGCTCTCGGCGGCAGCAAGCGGGGTTGATCTTTTAGTCATTGCGACTCCAGATGGCGTCATCGCCGAGGTCGCACGCGAGATCACGCCCGATCCAACAACAGTTGTCGTCCATCTTTCTGGTGCGCTTGGTCTTGAAGCGTTAGCGAATCATCCGCAACGTGCGGCGCTGCACCCTCTGACGTCAATGCCAACTGCGGAAATCGGAGCTGAGCGATTGGTCGGTGGCGCGTGGTTCGCGATCGATGCGAATACCGAGAGCGCGCTGAATCGCATGGAATCGCTGGTCGCTGGGCTCGGCGGGCGATCGTTCGTCGTAGACGAAGAACATCGAGTTGCGTACCACGCAGCGGCAGCAATCGCGTCGAATCACGTCGTTGCATTGCTCGGTTCCGCAGAACGCGTGGCCCGTGCGGCTGGAGTGCCGATCGAGGCGTATTTAGAACTCGTTCGGGCAACGATCGACAACATTGAAGATCTTGGAGTTATCGATGCATTGACAGGCCCTGTGGCGCGTGGCGACTGGGACACCGTCGCTCGTCATCGAGACGCGATCGATCCTTCCGAACTTGCGTTATATGACGCATTGGTGGATGCAGCTCGTCGCGTGGTGGACTCTCGCCCAACACTGAGCGATGTAGTGACTCCACCAATTCCCGGAACGGAAAACTGATGCAGGTCCTTTCCACAAAATCAGAGTTTCGTGAGCACCTCGAAACAGTGCGCGCGCTCGGTCGTACGGTCGGACTCGTTCCAACTATGGGAGCGCTCCATGAAGGCCATCTTTCGCTGCTTCGTGCTGCAGCAAACGATTGCGATGTTGTAGCGCTCACGATTTTCGTCAATCCGCTTCAGTTCAGTGCAGGTGAAGACCTCGATGCCTACCCGCGTCCGCTAGAGCGTGATCTCGAACTGGCCGAAGCGGCCGGAGCCGATGTTGTCTTCACGCCAACGACTGACGAGATGTATCCCGAACCGACGCTTACGAATGTTCGTGTCGATCGACTCACTTCCTCAATGGAAGGTGCGAGTCGTCCTACCCACTTCGATGGTGTCACCACCGTCGTCACGAAGTTGTTCAACATCGCTGGCCCGTGCAGGGCCTATTTCGGCGAGAAAGACTTTCAGCAGCTCGCGGTTGTTCGCCGAATGGCCGCCGATCTTGATCAGCCGGTGGAAATCGTTGGTTGTCCTATCGTGCGCGAAAACGATGGTTTGGCCATGTCGAGTCGGAATGTTTATCTGTCGTCAACCGAACGCGAAGCGGCCACGGTGATCAATCGCGCGCTACGTGCGGGGGCGGCCATGATCGAAGCAGGGGAGAGCGATCCGTCGGTTATCGAGGCACACATGGCCTCGATCATCGATGCCGAACCGCTCGCCGCCCTCGATTACGCCGTCGTTGTGAACCCTGACTCATTGCTCACTCCCGATCGACTGGTGAGTGGAACCACGGTGCGGTTGTTGATGGTGGCGCAACTGGGAACGCCGCGACTCCTCGACAACTTGGGCGTCGACGTTCCGTAGATCGGTCGCTTCTCGGTCATCAAGCGGGTATCGCTGCCGCCAAGACGGAGAAATACGGGGCTGATTCTGTGTGCGCACCCGTTCTTCGGTCAGACTGCACCCCTGTGACTGCCGAGCTCGATCTACTTGTTGTCGGTTCTGGCGTCGCCGGACTTTCCGCCGCCGTGCGCGCCGCGGCCCGAGATGGTGTTCGCGTGGGAGTCCTTACCAAGGGTCCGCTTGAGCAGTCGACAACCAGATGGGCCCAAGGTGGAGTAGCTGCTGTTCTTGGTGGTGATCCCGACTCCACTGATCTGCATCTGGCTGACACGCTCGCTGCCGGCGCTGGGCTTTGTGACGTTGATGCGGTGCGCATTCTGGTTGAAGAGGGTCCGCTTCGAGTTCGTGATCTGGTTTCACTTGGGGCGCGATTCGATCGCGACGCTGAAGGCAAGTTTGAATTAGCGCGCGAAGGCGGACATTCATTGCCGCGAATCGTTCACGCCGGCGGTGTTGCTACTGGGGCCGAAATCGAACGAGCGCTGGTTGCTGCGGTTCGAAGTGAAGCAACAGAAATTCATGAGCACGCGTTTGCTCTAGACCTTGTGGTTGAAAATGGTCGATGCGTTGGTGTTCGTGCCGCCTTGGCCGATGGAACGGTCGGGGTTGTTCGTGCCAGAAATGTTTTGTTGGCTTCAGGCGGAGCTGGGCAGATCTTTTCGGTAACGACGAATCCACTTGAGGCGACTGGTGACGGCATCGCCATGGCATTGCGCGCTGGTGCTGCAGTGGCCGATGTTGAGTTTGTGCAGTTTCATCCGACTGCGCTTCACCATCAGCGCATGCCACGTCCGTTGCTTTCCGAAGCATTACGAGGTCATGGCGCTCTCATTCGCGACATCAACGGCGAACGATTCGTCGATGAAATGCTTCCGCGTGATCAAGTCAGTCGAGCGATGGTCCGCCGCATGATCGAATTACATACCGATCATTGCTTGCTCGATGTGACTGGTCTCGATCAATTCGATGTTCGATTTCCAACCATCGCCGCGATGCTTTCCGGTCTCAAGTTCGATCCCTCCCAAGATCTCCTTCCGATTGCTCCAGCAGCGCATTACCTGTGCGGTGGCGTTCTCACCGACCTCAACGGCGCGACGAGCATCCCGGGTCTGTGGGCTGCCGGTGAAGTCGCGTGTTCAGGTGTGCACGGCGCGAATCGACTGGCATCAAATTCATTGCTCGAAGGAATGGTGTTTGGGGCTCGCGTTGTTGAAGCAATCGAACTGGGTATCGGCGCTCCGGAACTGACGGGCGCTATGCGAGCACTCGATGGTGACGGCGGCCGTCGCATCGAGGGATGGAGTGCGCCAGCTTCGTTGTCTTCAGTCGTCGAAGGTGACACCGACGCCCTCGCGACCGCTCGTGATGACATGCAATGGGCAATGACCGTTGGTGCCGGAGTCGTGCGAGATTCGAGTTCGCTTTCAGCGACGGCGGCAAAGGTTGAGCACGCCCGCACCCTTGCCAATGCCACTGGAGTCGCCGCGTGGGAGCTGGCAAACCTGACCGCAGTGGCCACTGCTCTCCTCGTTGCCGCTGAAGCTCGCACGGAAAGTCGTGGTGCGCATACCCGTGACGATTGCCCGTCGCTGGACCCGAATTTGGCTCTGCGATTGGTGATCGTCTGACCGGTTCGCTCTGGTCGGGCTCGGCAGGGCAGGCTTTCGGAATGTCAGATCTGCTTCAGCCGCCCCGAGTCGTTGTCGTTGATGCGGTCGAACGTGCCCTCGCCGAGGATCTCACGCCACTTGGCGACCTCACTTCTGCACTCCTTCCTCAAGACTTGGTCGCAACTGCGCGCTTCGTAGCTCGCAGCAAGGGCGTCATTGCTGGTCGACTTTGCGCGGCGGAAACCTTCGCCCAGGTCGATCCGGCTGTAGTTCTCGAATGGTCGGTCAATGACGGTGACACCGTCAGCCCAGGTTCGGTGATCGCCACGGCGACTGGTTGCTTGGCATCGATCCTGACTGCAGAACGCACGGCACTGAACTTTCTCGGACACCTTTCGGGTATCGCCACACGAACAAGTGAGTACGTCGCTGAAGCAGCAAAGGGCGGAAGTGCGTATGTGTGGGACACGCGAAAGACCACGCCTGGATTGCGAGTGCTTGAGAAAGCTGCGGTTCGCGCCGGCGGTGGACGTAACCATCGCGGCAACCTTTCCGACTGGATCCTTTTGAAAGACAACCACATCGCGTTGTTTGGCATCACCGATGCAGTTGCCCGTTCTCGTTCAATGTGGCCAGCACGAACCGTTCATGTTGAATGCGACACGGTTGAGCAAGTTCATGAAGCGCTTGCGGCTGGTGCCGATGCGTTACTGCTCGACAACATGACGACCGACAAGATCCGTGAATGTGTGGCAGTTGCTTCTGCTTCGCATCGCCGTCCGTTGCTCGAAGCATCTGGCGGGATCACTCTTGAGACGATTGCGTCCTACAGCGCCGCGGGTGTCGATTGCATCTCGGTCGGTGGACTTACGAATTCTGCTCCGGTGCTCGATATTGGACTCGACATCGAGCCGGCATGACGGAGGAACCACGAATGCTTCTCGCTGTTGATGCAGGAAATACACAGACGGTTGTAGGTCTTTACGATCTCGATGGTGGAACCGCAGCTGGGCGTCGCCCAGAAGCCGGCCTTCTTGACCACTGGCGGATCTCTACCGCTGCCGATCGCACCGGCGATGAGTACGCGGTCATGTTGCAGGGCTTCCTTGCTCTCCGGCGCAACAGTTTTTCCGATATCGATGGAATTGTTATTTCCTCTGGCGTTCCGCAAGTAACTGCGACGTTGCGTCAGGTCACTGCGCGTCACTTGGATTTTGAGCCAATCGTCATTGGTCCCGGCGTCCGCTCCGGCATCCGCATCGATTACGACAACCCCAAAGAGGTCGGTGCCGATCGCATCGCGAATGCTGTTGGCGCGTACGACCTGTACGGCGGGCCGACGATCATCGCTGATTTCGGAACGGCAACAACTTGCGATGCCGTTTCTGAAGATGGGGTCTACCTCGGTGGCGCAATCGCCCCTGGCATCGAAATCTCGATGGATGCGTTAGTTGGCCGGGCATCGGCATTGCGAGCGGTGGAACTCACCGCACCGCGCAACGTTCTGGGAAAGTCCACGGTGGAATCGATTCAGTCGGGTGCTGTTTACGGATTCGCCGCGCAGGTCGACGGTTTATGTGACCTGATCGAAGCGGAACTGGGAACGTGCACGGTGATTTCCACGGGGGGACTAGCGGAAACAATTACGCCGTTCTCAAAGCGCATTCAACACACCGAACCATGGTTGACACTGCATGGTCTTCGGTTGATTTACGAAAAGAACGTCTGACGCTTCGCTTCGCTGGTTAGGCCGCAGAGCGAACAGTGCCGAGCAAATGTTCGGCAGCGGCTTCGAGAGCAGTGACTGCTTCGGTGCCGGCATACGGAGCCAGTGCCCGCTGCCCGGCTTCAACATACGAACGAGCAGTGTCGAGCGAGTCTTTGACCGACGGTGATGAACGCAACAGCGTGCGAGCACGACCAAGCGTGTCGGGATCTTCGACCGGTTCGATGGAACCGTCGGTGGGCGCAAGTTTCACCAGCAGTGAACGCAGTTCATCGGCTTCGGCTCCGCCAGCAGCAAGTGTGCGAATCACCGGAAGGGTGTAGGTGCCTTCAACGAGGTCATGGCCGGCAGGTTTGCCCAATTCTTCGTCGGTGGACGTGACATCGAGCAGGTCGTCGACGATCTGGAATGCCATGCCGAATGAATTGCCGAACGTGGTGAGCGCATCGATCTGAGGGCGAGGAAGGTTGGCGACGATTCCACCGACCCGACATGCCGTGCCGAGCAGTGATGCGGTCTTGCCATCGATCGAACGTAGGTAGGCCTCTTCGGTGCGGTTAAGGCTGAACGCGTGTTGCAGTTCAAGAATTTGGCCCTCGCACAGTTTGGCGATGGTTGCTGCGAGTAATCCGGCAACTTCGGTTCCGAGCGACGCAGCAATCTCAGAAGCTTTTGCCAGCAAGTAGTCGCCAGCGAGGATGGCCTTGAGGTTGCCCCATCGCGCGTTGACGCTCTCGACAGTGCGACGGGTCGTGGCATCGTCCATGACATCGTCGTGATAGAGCGATCCGAGATGAACCAGCTCAACTGACACAGCGCCCATGATGACCTCAGGGGTGGCAGCGCCCATTTCGGTGGCTGAGGTTGCTGCCGAAGTGACGCAGAAGGCAGGACGAACGCGTTTGCCGCCGGCGAGAATTAAGTGGCTGGCGACCTCGGTCAGAAACGGGTCTTCGGTAATCACCGAGGCCTGCAGCGCGTCCTCGACCCGGGCAAGGTCGGCCTGCAGCACAGGCAACTGGAGGAGGGGCGAGGCGCTTGCCATAGCGCCACGTTAGGCCCGCGGCCGGTTCGGACCTCAACCGGGCGGACAGGTTCAGAACTCCTTGTGACAAAGGCACGGCGAACGTGGATTTCCGACGAGGCGATCTCGGAGGTGATGGGTACACTCACGTCACGTAACCCCGTCTGGGAAGCAGGTCACAAAGTGTTTGAACGGTTCACCGATAGGGCCCGCAGGGTCGTCGTGCTGGCGCAAGAAGAAGCGCGACTCCTGAACCACAACTACATCGGCACTGAGCACATCCTGCTCGGGCTGATCCACGAGGGCGAAGGCGTCGCCGCCAAGGCCCTCGAGTCTCTGGGCATTTCGCTCGAGGCCGTGCGTTCGCAGGTCGAAGAAATCATCGGTCAGGGCGGCTCATCGCCGAGCGGTCACATCCCATTCACACCGCGTGCCAAGAAGGTTCTCGAACTCTCGCTGCGTGAAGCACTGCAGCTTGGTCACAACTACATCGGCACCGAACACATTCTTCTTGGCCTCATCCGTGAAGGCGAAGGCGTTGCTGCCCAGGTGCTCGTCAAACTTGGCGCCGATCTTTCTCGAGTTCGCCAGCAAGTCATTCAGTTGCTTTCTGGCTATTCCGGTCCTGGTCCGCAACAGGGCGAAAAGGCCGGAGCCGCTACTGGCGGTTCGAGCGAAGCGTCACCGAGCGGTTCGGCAGTGCTCGATCAGTTCGGTCGCAATCTCACCCAACTCGCTCGCGAAAAGAAACTCGATCCGGTAATCGGTCGTGCGCGCGAAACCGAACGCGTCATGCAGGTCCTCAGCCGTCGTACCAAGAACAACCCTGTTCTTATCGGCGAGCCCGGCGTCGGAAAGACCGCAATCGTCGAAGGTCTTGCGCAAGCAATCGCTTCTGATCAAGTTCCAGAAACTTTGCACGGCAAGCAGCTCTACACGCTCGATCTGGGCGCGCTTGTTGCCGGCTCGCGTTACCGCGGCGATTTCGAAGAGCGCCTCAAGAAGGTGCTCAAAGAAATCAAGACACGCGGCGACATCATTCTGTTCATTGACGAAATCCACACCCTCGTTGGTGCTGGTGCTGCCGAAGGCGCAATCGATGCGGCCAGCATTCTCAAGCCGATGCTTGCTCGTGGTGAACTCCAAACCATTGGTGCCACCACACTCGACGAGTACCGCAAGCATCTCGAAAAGGACGCTGCACTTGAGCGTCGTTTCCAGCCGATCAAGGTTGAAGAGCCCACTGTCGCCCACACCATTGAAATCCTCAAGGGTTTGCGCGATCGCTACGAAACCCATCACCGCGTCACCATCACCGATCAAGCGCTCGTTGCTGCGGCCAACTTGGCCGACCGCTACATCGCCGATCGTTTCCTTCCCGACAAAGCCATCGACCTCATCGACGAAGCCGGTTCGCGTTTGCGTATTAAGCGAATGGAAACGCCACCCGATTTCAAGGAACTCGAAAACGAGATCACCAAGGTCGTGACCGAAAAGAAGGAAGCGGTCGAGGCCCAGCAGTTCGAAGAGGCCGGTCGTTTGCGTGATCGCGAGAAGGAACTTCTTGCGCAGAAAGAAACCAAAGAGCAGGAAATGAAGGACTCCGGCATCGACTTGTTTGACGAGGTCGATGAAGAAGCCATCGCCGAGGTGCTTTCACTCTGGACCGGCATTCCCGTTTACCGACTCACTGAAGAAGAAACCGCTCGACTTCTGCGTATGGAAGACGAACTGCATAAGCGAGTCATTGGTCAAGAAAACGCCGTCAAGGCAGTGAGCCAGGCCATCCGTCGAACGCGTGCCGGCCTCAAAGACCCCAAGCGTCCTTCGGGCTCGTTCATCTTCCTCGGCCCATCGGGTGTTGGAAAGACCGAACTGGCCAAGACCCTCGCCGAGTTCTTGTTCGGCGATGAAGATTCGCTCATTTCGCTCGACATGTCTGAGTACCAAGAGAAGCACACCGTCAGTCGTCTTGTCGGTTCGCCTCCTGGCTACGTCGGTTACGAAGAAGGCGGACAGCTCACCGAAGCAGTGCGTCGCAAGCCGTTCTCGGTTGTGCTCTTCGACGAAATCGAAAAGGCCCATCCCGACGTCTTCAATACGTTCTTGCAGATCCTTGAAGAAGGACGACTCACCGACTCACAAGGCCGTTCGGTCGACTTCCGCAACACCGTGCTGATCATGACCTCAAACCTGGGTACTGCCGATCTTCGTAAAGCCAACATTGGTTTTGGTAAGTCCGACGAAGCCGTGTCGTACGAGCGCATGAAGGAAAAGGTCAACGATGCACTCAAGGCGCATTTCCGCCCTGAGTTCCTGAACCGCATCGACGACACCATCGTGTTCCATGAACTTTCCAAGACAGAGGTCACGACCATTGTCGATCTGCTCATCAAGCGAGTCACCAAGCAGCTTGAAGGCCAGGGCATTGGTCTTGAACTCACCGAAGCGGCGAAGTTCCTGCTGGCCGACAAGGGTTACGACCCCACGCTGGGTGCTCGTCCACTGCGTCGTGCCATTCAACGCATGGTGGAAGATCCGCTTTCCGAGCGTCTGTTGTGGAAGGAATTCCGCGCCGGTCAGAACATCGTGGTCGACGCCGAACCCGATCCCGAAACCGGCGATCGCATCATCGTGTTCCGTGCCACCGAGGGCTTCGAGCCCCCGCCCATGGAACTGGCCGAAGCAGGCGCACCCGAATAGGGCATGTCTCCAACGGATTTTGGCAAGAGCCCGGGCCCAGCGCTCGGGCTCTTTCGCGCACGGCGCCACGGACTGTGTGCGATTGCGCTGGTAGGTTGCGCGTCGTGAACAAGAATCGTCGACTGCAGCGCGTCTTCGTGCTTCTTGCGCTCGTCGTTGTGGTTGCCGCAGGTTGTCGTGTTCAGATCGAAACCAAGATTGATGTTGGTCTCGACGGCAAAGGCACGATCACACAAGGCATCGGATTCGATGACGCTGCGCTGAAGCGAGTTGGCGATCCAGCGCAAGCGCTTCGAGCCGATGACTTAGTGAAGGCTGGATGGGAGGTCGACGCTGCCTCTAAGGATGGAGACCTCACCTGGATTCGCGTGCATCACTCATTCGCTACTCCTGAAGAAGGCACCGCGCTTCTCGCCCAATTGAGCGGTCCTGATGGTCCGTATCGCGACATGCTCATCAAACGGTCCGATGGGTTGCTGTCGACCGCGGTAAAAGTGACTGGTCAGATCGACACAACTGCTGGCCTTCAGATGTTTGGCGATCAACAGTTAGCTACGACTCTGGGTGGCGATGCATCTGGCGGATTGCTCGCCAAGATTGAAGCGGAAGAAAAGGCGCCGCCGGCCTCGATGGTCGGACTCGACCTGATCGTGACTGCCGGTGGAACGACCAAGACCTACAACGCTTCGTTTACCGATACCGATACTCAAAAGGTGAAGGTCAGTTCCTCAAAGGACAAGTTCCTCCAGATCCTTGAAGCACTCGTGGTGTTTGGATTGGCGGCTCTCACCGCCACGGTGATTGGCCTCCGATATCGCAAGCGCCGCCTGCGCACCCGTCGCCTCATGCACTCTCGCGGCCGGCGCTGGTA
>CAIPQK010000155.1 GCA_903867185.1 uncultured Candidatus Nemicrothrix sp.
AACTTCCGACCATCCTGCTTCAATCGATGCCCGTAACGATTGGGTCAGTGCCATCGACGACGACAACAACTTCTGCTGAACCGACGACGACTACGACCACGATCGGTTCGGGTTCGGGTTCGGGTAGTGCTGCGGGTTCGGGTAGTGGTGCGGGTTCGGGTAGTGGTGCGGGTTCTGGCTCGGGTAGTGGCGCGGGTTCGGGTAGCGGTTCTGGCTCGAACGGAAATGGCGCCGAAGCTGGTTCCTCCAGCGGCGACGCAGTCGTTCCGGCGTTCACCGGCTGATCGATTCCGCTTTCAGGTTTGAACGGTGCCGCTCCTTCGGGGGCGGCACCTTTCGTTTTGCGACTCATCGATTGAGCGATCTGACGGCGCGAGCAGGTGGCTAGGAACCAAAGAAGGCGTTAACTAAAGCATCGAGCGTGAGCCGATCCCACTCGGCGAGCTCACCTTGTTGTGAGCCGCGTTCTACAAAGACGCGACTGAGCAGAACGCTGTGTTGCCAGGCAACCGCGCTGGGGAGGTCGATTTCAGCGCGGAGCCAGCCTCGCTCTTGCGCGACTTGAAGAGTGCCGGTTAGCCCCGCGACGATCTCATCCTGCGCACGAAGCATTTCGGCTTCAAGTTCGGGTCGTGCAAACGCACTGCCGACCACACTTACGCGACGCCATCGACTTTCTCCACGCCCGGCGAGAGTCTTTTCCCAGATATCAACGAGAGTGGTTTGCAGTTCCTCGCGTGACTGGCACTGCGAAACTCGTTTTCCAATAGCCGCGATGTCTTGGCGGATTTGGCGGGAGTAGCGCTCGATCTGTGCAGCGATGACGAGGCCATCACGATTTCCGAAGTGGTAGTAGAGGACCGGAGGCGTAACGCCAGCTTCCTCAACGATGTGATTGACGCGCACCGCCGCCTCGCCGCCCGCGTCGATGGCAGCGATGGCGAGATCAAGGATTTTGGTGCGATTGTCATCAGCCACGGAGTGACCTTACGGCCGCCGGGACGGTGAGGAACCGAAACCAGATCATCCAGGAGCCTGCTTAGTTTCACTAGACATTGTGACTTAGTCTTACTAGGGTTAGCCCTCCGAGTTCGCACCGAACGCGGTCACCCTCTGGAAAGGTCTGAAATGTCTCGATTCACTCGTTCGACTCGCATGGTTGTTGCCAGTGCGCTCTTTGTTTCAACAGCAGTGGTGTTCGCGGCCAGTCCCGCCAATGCAGCTGGTACAGGATCAATGGTTGACAACGGTGATGGAAGCATGACCGTCACCTGGACAGCGAGCGCACCTGATTCCGTTCTCATCAACTTCTACCCAAGCGGGGCGACCTGCCCCCAGATGGCAGACGGGGTCAACGTCTCTTTCACTATTGAAGGTGGCACTGGTGTGTCGGCGGTTCCAAAATTAGGAGCCAGCCCCACGCTGCTTTCGGCTGGTTCCTCGGTGAAGGCCTGGCCGCCGATAGCACCAATGCAAATACCTGCGGGGCCTCGTATGGCATGCCTCTATGGGCGTGACGCACAGAACCTCGCTCCACTTCTCCAGTCGCTTTCCATCACATTCGCGGCGGTAGCTCCAACAACCACAACCACAACCACAACGACATCGACATCCACATCGACGACCACGGCCGCTGGCGGCGCATCTGGCGATCCCGTCGCTCCGGCCTTCACCGGCTGATCAATCCAGCTTCCAGATTTGAACGGTGCCGCTCCTTCGGGGGCGGCACTTTTCGTTTGGGCGCCATGACTGTCACGCTTGGTGCGTAGGGTGTCGCCGTGGCCAAGCTCCGAGCAGTGTTTCGTTGTACCGAATGCGGCACCAGCGTGCCCAAGTGGGTCGGGCGTTGTCCGGGCTGCGAGGGCTGGAACACGCTGATTGAAGAGCTCGACGACGTCTCAAAAGTTTCGTCTGCGGCGTTGTTAGGCAGGCGCGATGCGCCGGTGCCCATTTCCGAAGTCGACGCACATGAATGGCAGCCGAAGCCCACTGGTATCGGCGAACTCGATCGTGTGCTCAGCGGCGGGCTTGTGCCTGGCTCGGTCACGTTGGTTGGCGGCGAACCCGGTATTGGTAAGTCCACGTTGCTGCTGCAAGCGGTCGCGTCAATCGCTGCTTCGGGTTCCAAGGTGTTGTACGTCTCGGCTGAAGAATCCAAACAACAAGTTCGTCTGCGAGCCGAACGTTTAAACGCGTTGCACCCCGATCTGTGGCTGGCCTCTGAAACTGCCGTGCCCCACATTCTTTCTTCGGTCGACGAAATCAATCCTGCGGTGTTGGTGGTCGACTCCATTCAAACCGTGCACACACCCGACATCAGTTCTGCCTCGGGTTCTGTTGCCCAGGTGCGCGAAAGTGCCGCACGCTTGGTAACCACTGCGAAAGAACGCGGATTGTCAGTTGTGCTGGTTGGCCATGTCACCAAAGAAGGCGGGCTTGCTGGTCCGCGAGTGCTCGAGCACATCGTCGACACCGTGCTTGCCTTCGAAGGCGATCGTCATCACGCATTGCGCATGTTGCGCGCGGTGAAACATCGCTTTGGCGCCACCGACCAACTTGGTTTGTTCGAAATGACCCAACACGGAATGCTCGGTGTTCCCGACCCCAGTCGATTGTTCTTGGCCGATCGCCGTAAGGGTGTGTCCGGCTCGGTCATTGTCCCGACAATGGAAGGCGATCGACCGATGCTGGTCGAAGTGCAAGCACTGGTCGCTCATTCGGAACTTCCCTCGCCTCGACGAAGCGCGCAAGGTCTCGACTCGGGTCGTCTTTCGTTGTTGCTCGCGGTGTTGTCAGAACGTGCTGGCGTCACGTTTGAAAAGCGCGACGTGTATGCGCTGGCCGTTGGTGGCGTGAAGATTGTTGAACCAGCGGCCGATCTCGGTGTGGCCCTGGCGCTGGCGTCATCGCGGTTTAATTCACCAATCCCGGAAGATCTCGTTGTGTGTGGCGAAATCGGTTTGGGTGGTGAGCTTCGTCAGGTTGCTCATGGTGAACGTCGTCTGGCCGAAGCCGCTCGGCTCGGGTTTACGCGTGCCCTCGTTCCTCGCCTTGCTCCTGACCCACCCGAAGGTATGAAGGCCATTCGCGTTGGCACGCTGGCCGAAGCAGTGGCTGCTGTGGGCATTGGTAACAACGCTTCTTCTGAATTCTGAAAGGTTTCGATGCGCATCACACTTGCGAACGGCGTTCCCGCGGGACTGGCGATGCCTGCTTTGGTGAACGACAACACCCCCGGCGTTGTTCTGTTCCCCGACATCATGGGCTTGCGCCCCTTATTCGACGCCATGTGCGCGCAGCTCGCCGCTGATTACGGGTGGGTGGTGTGCGCACCGGAACCATTCCCCGGCCGTGAAGACCTTTCGGTCGATGAACGCCTTGGCGCCATGGCCGATTTTGACGACGCCGAACTTCGCAGAACTGCCGAACTCGCTGCAGAAGCAACCGGATGTACGCGAGTTGTTGCCACTGGCTTTTGTATGGGCGGGATGTTGGCGTTCAAAGCGGCAGCAACCGGTCGCTTCAAACGAGCAGCAGGTTTCTACGGAATGATTCGCCTTCCCGAGGCCTGGGCCGGCGGGCGCCTGCAACAACCAATCGAGGCGTTGGCGTCACCCGATCGTTGTCCGACGCTCGCCATCATCGGCACGGCCGATCACTTCACGCCACCACAAGATGTTGCCGATGCCGAAGCGCTCGGCGTCATGGTTGTTTCGTACGAAGGCGCCGAGCACGGCTTTGTGCACGATGCATCTCGACCCGCTCATCGTGCTGACGATGCCGCCGATGCGTGGCGTCAGGTTGTGGCGTTCTTAGAAGCCTGAAGTACTCAGGCTTTTGCAAGTTTTTGCAATGGTGCAAGCGTTGTCTCGAACGCTAATTCGTAGGCAACGGCCGCAACTGGTGACCAGTCAAGGTCACGGAATTCTGTTGTAAGGAGACTGAGTGAGACGGAGCCGATGCCGTTGGCGGCGGTGAGATACCAATATGCAGCCGCCTCGTCGCTTG
>CAIPQK010000156.1 GCA_903867185.1 uncultured Candidatus Nemicrothrix sp.
CACCGGAGCGAAGTCGATGGAACCGAAGCCGGAGCTTTACGAGGCGTACCACGCAAAGCAACAAGAGCTCATTAAGCAGATGGTGTGGTCACACCCGGGGATCACGCATACGCATTTCCGCAACGACGCCGGAGAAATCCACACGGTGAGCCCGTTCCGACTCGTTGACTACTGGTCATGGACACGAGAGATCAACGTGGACGACTACGTGTTGTCGTAATTCGCGACTGATGCCACTGACTTGCGGACAGCCGGGGAGATTGGAACGCTGGCATTGAGCTGCGAACCGTAAAGGGAAGCGCTGAGAGACCAGTGCCCTTGCGTGGCTTGTGTGAGGAACGCAGAGCCAATGCCCGGGGAATTTTCCGTCGGTCCGTGTCCGTCATCGACGATAACAATCCGAATACTGCCATCTGGATCAGTCGTGATCGTGACGGAAATATCGCCGGCTTCGCCGTGTCTGATTGCGTTAGAAATTCCCTCCTCAACGACTCGCCCCACAGTCCGTGCTGCGTCGTGATCTCCGTACGCCCGTAGATCGACGATCGGGTCGATCACCGTTGTGAACGAGCAGAGGCCCTCCCAGAGACTGATCTTGTGATGGATCTCTTCGCTAATGCTCCGATCGTTGGCAGCAACTTCGAGATCGGAATGGAGAACGCGTTGAGCCTCGTAGACGGCGAGCTTGAGTTTCTCGAGGTCTCCACTTTTCACCGCATAGTCACTTGCCATCGCGCAAGCGACCAATTTTGTTTGCACTGTGCCATGCAACTCTCGAGATAGTTCTTGGGCAAGCTCAGTCGCGGTCCGACTCTGCGCAATTGACTGAACTTGGGCGGAATCAATCGACTCAAGGTAGAGCGCATCGATTGATCGACGCATCCGATTCCAAGACGCAAAGCCTGAGGTGATCAGGATAAGAAGAAGGCTTGCAACGACCTGAACCGCAATCCATGCAGGAGAGCCCGACGAGGGAGAGATCGAATTGCGCCAGAGAGCTATCGGAATCGCGTTGAGTTGTAACAGGAAGCACGTGACTATAAAGAGAGCCTGATGGTGTGCTGGATATCGTTTCATCGCGAAGTTCGCTGGGACCGTAACGGCAAGTACGTAGGTCGAAACAGCGAGCGCCATGAGCGTCGCCGTAGTGGCCCCAAAGAGCAGAGTATTGGTGGCGACTGTGCCAAGAACGTGAATCAGAATGAGGGCAAAGGGGCGGAACGGCTCGTTCTTGATTGTTTCGAGAACCGTTGTGCCCCATCGGACATGAGGAATGTCGTCGGCCGGATTCATCCAAAGCCTCCGACTGAGGGGCCGGATTGTTGAATCCGCGATCTGTCGAATCAATTCCGGAACATCACCAGCGGTAGTACTAGTCGCCTGTCGTTCGAGTTCTTCGAGACGTTGATCCAGCGCAACACGATTAGGGCTGAGTTCGACATCGACTTCCGAGTAAAGGTCTTTCCGCATTTCTTCGAGAAGGACCAACTGCTGAAGGCTGGCCAGTTCGAGCCTGATCTTTTGGTCGACGAGAGTGGCCCGGTTTCGTCGTGCGCGATCGACTTGATCCAAGAACAGGATCATTCCCATCCAGAACCAAGCGCCGAAGGCGAGTAACTCCAACTCGAGCGGCCCGATTGTGCTTGTCTTCCCGACGAGTGAAAGAGCAACGCGCCTGGCAGTGGCGACGACCGCCATTCCGCCGCCAAGCGTGAGCGCAAGCCAAAGCGGGCTGATCGGCCGAACTGACCGATGACGAAATGGTGTGCATCGGTCGAGGATGAGGAGGTAGAGGCCCAACCCAAGAGCGATTACTACTCCGACGATTGCAAATGAACCGATGTTTTTTGCTGTTGTGGTCGTGTCTCGCTCGGCAGTGAAGACCGCCAGCGCCATGGAACACGAAAGTACGACATAGCCGATGAGCGAAATGGCCCACCGTCCGCCAAGCCGGAGCCGAAGTGGTGGCGTGGACTCGAAGTGGGGGTCGATCTCGCGTCGGCGTTGTTCCGAAGACTCAGGAGCGATTGCCACCGCGTGTACCCGTCATTTTGAAATAGTGCTGAGTGATCATGACGCGTTGGTTCTGATCTTTTGTCGCTTTGAGGTCGAGTTGCTTAATGAGTCGTGCGATTGCTTTCTCGACAGAGGCTTCGCTGATGAATCGACGTCGGGCAATCTCGGCGTTTGAGGCACCCGTGGC
>CAIPQK010000157.1 GCA_903867185.1 uncultured Candidatus Nemicrothrix sp.
CCGCCGATGTCGAGGAAGTTGGCGGGCTTGCCACCAGCTTGGTTGACCACGTCGAGTGTGCTCATGGCGAGACCAGCACCGTTGGCGATAACGCCGACGGTTCCGTCGAGGCCTACATACTGCAGACCCTTCGCATGGGCGGCATCTTCGCGTTCGTCACGAACCTGTGTGGCTTCGTACTCGTCCCATTCGTGACGGTACTGAGCGTTGTTGTCGAGGGTGACCTTGGCGTCGAGTGCATGCACTTTGCCGTCGGTCTTCACGATGAGCGGATTGATCTCTGCGAGATCGGCATCGCCCTCGGTGTACGCGGTGTAGAGCTTGAGCAGCAACGCAACCGCACCGTCGGTGACCGACGGGTTGAGGTTGGCGGCAAGCACCCACTCGCGACACACGGCTTCGGTAAGGCCATCGACCGGGTCGACCCAGATCTTGGCGATGGCGTCGGGGTTATCGACAGCGACCTGTTCGATCTCGACTCCGCCTTCCTTCGACAGCATGCCGAGATGCTTCTTGGCCGAGCGGTCAAGCGTGAAGGAGACGTAGTACTCCTCGGAGATGTCCGAGGCGATCTCGATCCAGATGATGCGAGTGATGTGACCGGAGATGTCGAGACCGAGGATGTTGCCTGCGTGCTCGCGGACTTCATCGGCGTTGTTGGCGAGTTTGACGCCACCCGCCTTTCCGCGACCACCGGCATGCACCTGGGCCTTGACGACGACGGGATAGCCCACTGCCTCGGCAGCGGCAACGGCCTCGTCGACGGTCGTTACCGGACGCCCGTCGGACACCGGAATGCCGAACTGGGCGAAGAACTGTTTTCCTTGATATTCGAGTAGATCCACGCCGGAGAAGGTAGTCACTCTTTGGGGTCGATACCCAAACGATGGAAGTGACATCGGGCGGGATCATCATGAGCGGGCCCACTCCGTGATCGGTTTCGATCCCAGATCGGGCGATACTGGAGCCATGCCCGTGCAGGAAAGCCGCAAACGCACATCTCGATCGGTGGTGATGGCCGTCGCTGGCGTGGCGCTTGGAATTGTCCTCGTCCTCCTTCTCTTCGTGGTCGCCATCCCCTCTCTGACCGAATCTGGCAAGGTCAAGGTGAAACTCGGGTCCGACACCTACGACGCTGGTTCCGCATCGGCGCGCGCACAGAACATCGCCGATGGCGGCCCATTGCTGTTCTCCGACGTTTCCAGCGGCAAGCGCGACATCTTCTTGCAACACATCGGTGACGACGTGACAACCGGTTGGTATGCATTCGATGCTCGTCGCCCGGGCCAAGCGCGTAACTGCACGCTCACCTGGCAGCCCTCGCTCTCCAACTTTCGCGACCCATGCGATGGCACAACCATCGCCGATAGCGGAACCGGTCTGCTCGCCTATCCGGTGACGATCTCGGACAACGGCAAAGTCATCGTCGACCTTCGAGGCGATACGACAACATCAACAACTGGCGGTTAAGTCACTGACCCGACTGGGTCAAGCGTGAAGATTCGCTTGCGCCGAGTCCACAGCTACAGCAGGTGACTCGGGTGTGATCGCCGACGGTTGGCGATCCGATGATGTGCGGAAGAAAAAGAACATCGTCGGCAGGACATAGACAAACCACGCCACCATTTGCAGGACGGTGATGGCAGGCGTGAAGTTGAAAAGCCCCTTGGCCAAGCTGCCGTACCAACTCTCACCGTCGAACCATGACGAGATATTGACCGCCAGCGAGTCTTCGCCCGGCAACCATCCGAGTTCTTGGAACTCGTGAATTCCGTAGGCGAGCACACCAGCGGCAACGATGATCAAAAGTGCGCCGGTGATCTTGAAAAACGTTGACAGGTTGAACGTCACGGCCCGCTTGTAAAGCAAGTAGCCAAAGAGCGCCGCAACGAGGAGACCAAGGACTCCACCGACAGCCGGGTGTCCGCCACCCGATGCTGCCTGATCATTGGTCCAAAGAAAGAGCGCTGTCTCAAGTCCTTCGCGCCCCACCGCAACCGCAGCCATGGCGGCGAGTGCGAGTGAACCCATGTCGATTGCGTGGTCCATCTTCCCCTGGAGCTCACCCTTGAGCTTGTGTGAGGTCTTGCGCATCCAAAAGATCATCCATGTCAGGAACACCACGGTGATGATCGACATCACACCCGTGAACATGATCTCGGATCGCTCATCGAGCGACTTCGAGGTGAGTTCAAGAATTCCGACGAATCCGAGGCTGCCCACGATCGCAATCGCTACACCCACCCACACTGCCCAAAGTCGTTCGGTGCGGCCTGTCTTCACCAAATAGGCGACGAGAATGCCGACAACCAGCGACGCTTCAAGTCCTTCGCGAAGACCGATAAGGAAATTGGAGAACATGGTGGACCTCGGGAGGGTCGAGTGTTAGGTATGCCTTACAAGTGAAATGTTAGGGCACCCTAACGGATCTGACAAGTCGTCAGAAACATTTTTCTCAGCACTTCTCGAGCGGCGCCCAGGCCAGCAGGAGCCGCTTTTCGCCGAATCCCGGGAATCTCACGACGGCCTCGGCCTTATCGCCAGCGCCTTCAATGGCCAAAATCACGCCTTCGCCAAACTTGCCGTGGCGGACATCGTCACCGGTCTTGAGCCCAAGGGCATCGGCCCCACTCGGAGCCGGAGGAGCGGGCTTCAGCGCCGCATCGATGACGTCATCACGATGTGACCGTCCACCGCCACCGATGACCGAACCCGACCAATCGTCGTTGTCTTTTTGCGTGCGCCCACCACTGCCCCAGATGCCACCGCCGCTGGAACCACCGGAACCGCGGTTGGCTCCCCATGTTCGACCAGAGGAACTGTCGGAAGAACTTCTCGATGGACGACGACTCCCCTGCACTGACTCAACGAGTTCGGCGGGAATTTCGTCGAGGAACCGACTGGGCGGGTTGTACTGCGTACTTCCGAACATGGTCCGAGCCCAGGCATGACTCAGATAGAGACGTTCGCGAGCACGCGTGATGCCGACATAGGCGAGGCGACGTTCCTCTTCGAGTTGATCGGGATCACCGAGCGTGCGCATATGCGGGAAGATTCCGTCTTCCAAACCGATGAGAAACACGCAAGGGAATTCCAGTCCCTTGGCCGAATGCAATGTCATGAGCACAACTACTGAATCGTCATCGTCGAGCGAATCGGTATCGGCAACAAGGCTTACTTGTTCAAGGAATTCATCGACAGAACCGAAATCTCGCGCCGCGCCGACAAGTTCAGCGAGATTTTCGAGACGACCTTCCGATTCGATCGAATGTTCAGCCTCGAGTTCTTCGACGTATCCCGAACGTTGCAACGCTGCTTCGATAACGGCTGCCGGCCCCTTGTCGACAAACAACGTGAGTTCGTCGATGACTTTAAGGAATTGTTCAATTCCCTTCAGGGCCTTACCGGTAACGCCTGCGGCGGCAGCTTCACGAAGTACATCAAAGAATGTGAGTTCGTGGCTGCGCGCATAGACGTCGAGTCGGCCTACTGACGATTCACCAATGCCGCGCTTCGGCACGTTGAGAACACGCTTCACGCTGACTTCGTCGGCCGGATTCACCGTGACCTTCAAATACGCCAGTGCATCTTTGACTTCTCGGCGATCATAAAAGCGCGTGCCGCCGATGACCTTGTACTGAATGCCAACACGCATGAGGTATTCCTCGACGAGTCGGCTTTGTGCATTCGTGCGATAGAGGATGGCGCAATCGCCCCAACGGCGACCACTGTCATGCAGATGACTCAGTTGATTCGCGACCCACTGTGCTTCATCGGCTTCGTCATCGGCGTGATAGCGAATAATCGCTTCGCCGGCACCAGCTTCAGTCCAGAGTTCTTTCGGACGGCGCGACATGTTGTTGTCGATGACCGCGTTCGCGGCGTCGAGAATTGTTTGCGTTGACCGATAGTTCTGTTCAAGCAATAACACAGTGGTGTCGGGAAACGCATTTTCGAAATCGAGAATGTTGGTGATGTCTGCGCCACGCCACCCATAGACGCTGTTGTGCACGAGTATTCCGTTTGCCACATAGGAATGAGTCGGATCGACCGTGAAGTCGTAGACAGGGCCCGAATAGAGACTGGTTTCAATTTTGTCGACCGAAACTTCAGTAAACGAGTCGCCTTCTTGGACGAGAACCTTCGCGCCTTCACGGAGATGCGAAAGCGGCATGTAGTCATAGGTCGTTCCCGCAACAACCATGCGACGACGTATTTCAAGTCCACCGACGTCAGCGACCCTGCGAGCCAGTTCCACCGCTTCGAGATAGTCACGGCGCGAAGTCTCGAAACGGAACGTTCCCGGCCTACTTCCTTGACGAACTTTGAATCCTTCATTTTCGAGTCGCGCTGCGGTGACTGAGCAACTCGAGGACCACTGAATGCGGTGGTAGGACACAGTGCCCCGTGAGTCGGCGAACATCGCCAATGTGACGAGCGCTCGACGTTCACCCGCTTGCGGTTGATGGTGAGGGAACTCGGGGTGAAGCAACTCTTCTGACAGAAGTTCCTTCGCATTCGTGAACGTGTCGACAGAATCGTAAAGACGGCGAATCCATTCGTCGTCCATCGCGAGATCGCGGCCCTGCGCATGAAAACACGTCGTGGGAATGCCGTAGGCAACGGAGAAGTACTCCTCCCAATATGAGGCCTCGGCCTGGGTTCCACAGACCCGAAGTACCCAAAGCGCGTCAGCGTGCTCCTGAACTGATCTGACTCGGTATCCCAACTGCCGATAACCCCGACTGTCGGTGCGGATCGATTTGGTCTGGCCCACTCGCCAGCCCCGATCCGATCGGAACATCAGGTACACAAACCACTTGCCCGGGTCTGCGTCCATGCGGGCGGGAACGATGTGATGCGGGGTTCCGGTGAGTTCCTTGCCGCCGGCAAAGGCAGTGACAACTGGACCTTCGTACTCACCCGGCCACACCGCCGACACGGTTCCCGATACGGCGCTGTCACGACCGTCCGATCCGATCAATTCATCGCCAACGCGCACTTCTTCGACAGGAATGGTGCCCCGTGTTGTCGCAATCTGAGTTCCAGGAACGAGGCACTGGTCGCCATCGCCCACAACGCACACGTTGTGATGCTGCGCACCGAGCATGAGCACCATTTCGTTCTGCACATGGTTGGTGTCCTGGTACTCGTCAACCAGGATGTGGCCAAATCGGCGTTGGTAGGTCTCAAGAACATCGGGATGCTCGCGGAACAACTTGACGGTATTGACGAGTAAGTCGTCGAAGTCCATGGCGCCGGCTTTGAGCAGGCGCGCTTGGTAGTCAACAAAGACTTCAGCGATCTTGCGGTCGAAGATCGAGCCGGCACGAGCCGCGAAACCTGCGGGGTCGAGCCCTTCGTTCTTCGCCGCCGAGATGGCACCGTGCACCGAACGACTCGGAAACTTCTTCGGGTCGAGGCCGAGGTCGCGAACGCAATAACCGGTGAGTCGTTCGGCATCGGACTGGTCGTAAATCGTGAACGAAGACGGAAAGCCAAGACGGCTGCCATCGCGGCGCAGAATGCGCACACAAGCCGAGTGGAACGTGGAGACCCACATCTTCTCGGCCACAGGACCCACGAGCGCAGCAACACGCTCTTTCATCTCCCCCGCTGCTTTATTCGTGAAGGTGATGGCGAGGATTTCGAACGGCGAGATGCCGAGATCGCGGATCAGGTGGGCAATGCGCTGGGTGAGCACACGAGTCTTGCCCGAACCGGCCCCAGCAATGATGAGCAGCGGGCCTTCGGAATGGATCACGGCCTCGTGCTGGACAGGATTGAGGCCCTCGAGGAGGTCGGAGTTCAGGCGCGACGAACCGTCGTCGAAAAGGGAAGTCATGGCTCGGTCACCCTACCGGTGCCTTGTGACGGTCTGGGCAGTCTCAAGCCGAAGTCAACAGGCGATCACGGAAGAATTGAAGAACCTGATCGAGCGCGGCCCGAGTCGGATGACCGGGTTCGTCAACCAAATGTTCAGTCACGACTGAATGTGCGTTCTTCGGGTTGCCCCACTCATTGCCTTCGGAAGAATCGATTTCGACGCCAATGAATCCGTCACCTAGTTCTCGACGCAAGGTTGCGAACCGTTCCGCCGGCACCGCACGGTCGTTGGTGAAACGCATTCCGAGCACACAAATGTCGTCGTTAGTAACACGCTCTTTCACCACACGCAGGTCCTCAGGCGAGAGGTGAATACTCGACTTTGCTTTCTTTGAAACCGGGAGCGGTAACGAGGGCTGGCTCAACACCGGCGCGATCACTGATGGTTCGACCGTCATGCCCAGCGCGAAACCACCGGTGAAACACATACCAATCGCTCCGACTCCAGGGCCACCACATTCGGCGTGTGCATGTCGGGCGAGAGCGCGCAACCAGACCGACAGGGGTTCGGTTTTCCCTGTGGCGAATGCCGCGAACTCTTTCGACACACAACCCTTGACCATCGACTTGGCGATGTAGCCGCCACTCGCGGCGCGCCCAGGCGTTCCGAAGAGAACCGGCAGATACACGGTGCATCCGAGCTCACGAACTCGACGGGCGAAGTCCGCCACCTTCGGCGTAATACCGGGAATCTCGGCCATGACAATGACAGCTGGTCCGGTCCCGCTACGAAAGACCTCGTGGGTCTCGCCCTCGTTCGTAAATGATCCGCGAGTGAAGTCAGCAAGTGGGTCTGCAATCTCAGGTGCCATAACCAAACGCTAGAACGCTTCTGCCCCGGCTGCCTTCTAAGTAGTAGGAAAGAGGAACACATTCACCGAGGGGGAAACGTGAGCAGGAATGAAGGCCGCTTTGAGGGCAAGGTCGTACTGATTACCGGAGCCGCACGCGGCCAAGGGCGGGCTCATGCCCGACGGTTTGCCGCCGAGGGCGCCAACATCATCGCCGTCGATGCCTGCGCACCGATCCTTCCCGATGTCGCCTACGAAGCAGCAACCGAGGAAGACCTGCACGAGACCGCCCGAATGGTCGAGAAGGAAGGTCGCGGGATCGTCGCCCATGTGGCCGATGTTCGTAATCAGGCCGCTCTTGATGCGGCCGTTGCCGAAGGTGTCGACCGCTTCGGTCGCCTCGACGTCATTGTCGCCAATGCTGGTGTCGCGAGTTACCACCGCACCTGGGAAGTTCCCGAAGAACATTGGGCGATCGTGCTCGATGTGAATCTCACCGGCGTATGGCGCACCGTGAAAGCAGGACTGCCCGCAATGATCGAAGCCGGAAACGGTGGCGCCATCACGTTCATCAGTTCTGCTGCTGGCCTGCGCGGTTATTCCTACCTCGGTCATTACGCCGCCACGAAGCACGGCCTCGTTGGTCTGATGCGTTCACTCACGCTCGAAGTCGGCCAGTACGACATCCGCGTCAACACCATTCATCCCGGCGCGGTCGACACGGTGATGGGCCACGACCCCGATGTGCAGCGCATCATCGCCGATGATCCGCGCACCACGGGTGCCTACACCGGCCAACGGCCGCTCGATGGTGGCGCGCAGAAGGTTGACGACATCTCGAACGCGCTGCTGTGGATCAGTTCTGACGAAGCTCGCATGGTTACCGGCATCACTTTGCCGATCGACGCCGGCGCGGCAATGCGATGAGCGTTCGACTCCCCCGCCAAAAGCCCTTTCGATTCAGCATTCAGGCCAGTGAACCGCCCGGTGGATTCACCGGCAGCGCCGACGATGGCGATCGGTGGCGCGCGCTTGCCCGTCAGGTCGAATCGCTCGGTTACGACTCACTGACAATCGCAGACCATCTCGATTCGCAGTTCGCAATCACTCCTGCACTTGTTTCTGCTGCCGAAGCAACAACCACACTCAAGATCGGCACGTTGGTGTGGTGCAACGACTACCGCCACCCAGTGATCCTCGCGAAAGAAGCAGCAACGATCGACCTGTTAAGTGGTGGTCGACTCGAGTTCGGTATTGGCGCCGGTTGGATGACGACCGATTACGAGCAAGCCGGCATTCCGCTTGATCGCCCAGGCATTCGCATCGACCGCATGGCCGAAGCCATCACCATCATCAAGGGCTTGTTCGCCACAGGTCCCGTCGATTTTCACGGCGAGTATTACAACATCACCGGTCACGAAGGAACCCCGAAACCATTGCAGTCGCCGGTTCCATTCCTCATTGGTGGCGGCGGCAAGAAAGTGTTGACGATTGCGGCTCGCGAGGCCGACATCATCGGCATCAATGTTGCGCTCACAGCGGGCGTCATCGATGCATCAGCCGGTCCGAACG
Source organism: uncultured Candidatus Nemicrothrix sp. (assembly GCA_903867185.1). Classification (GTDB taxonomy): domain Bacteria; phylum Actinomycetota; class Acidimicrobiia; order Acidimicrobiales; family Acidimicrobilacustridaceae; genus Acidimicrobilacustris. The sequence goes on from CAIPQK010000157.1 coordinate 8,250, forward strand.
CCACCGCGGAAGCCACCGAAGAGAAACTGCAGTGGATCGCCGATGCCGCTGGTGATCGTTACGACAACCTTGAACTGCAAACTCGCGTGCATCTTGCCGTCGTGACCGACGATCGCGAAGGATTCGCCGAAATGGTTGCGCCGGCACTCGGGCTTACTGGCGCACAGGCATTGCAGTCGCCGCACGCGTTGGCCGGCACCGTTGATCAGTTATGCGAAACGATCATCGAACGCCGCGAAAGATGGGGACTTTCGTACATCACCGTTGGTGCTGACGCGGTTGAATCGTTTGCGCCGATTGTTGAGCGCCTCGCCGGAACCTGAACGTTCCGCTCAGCGGAGTAGTTCAGCCCGTGAACGCGGGAGCGACGGGTTCGTCAGTTCCGGCAGTCGTTGTGGTGGCGGGGGGTTCGGGCTGTACTTCGAACGCTCCAATGTCGACTAGACCGCCAACGATGCGGGCGAAGCCAGTGCCGCGCTGATCGAACTGGTTGCCAGTGAAGGTCGGAACTGGATTCGGTCCCGCATCGATCGCTGGACTTCCGGCTAAAAGCGCATGCGTCATCGTTGGGCCACCGTTATCGGCGAGTGGGCCAAGCTTCGGATCGGCAACACCAAGCTTGTTGCCACCGCCATTAACGATCGTGACCGCAGGATCGACTTCGCCAATCACTGAATACTCCGCCGCCGCCGAAGCCAGAACCAGAGCAGGAGACACTGAAGGCGTCAGCGCCGGTCGATTCCTCGGTGTATTTGTTCCCTTGTCCTTGGTGCGTTGCGAGGTCACCGACAACGGCGCCACCGCACCTCCATCGCCGATATCGAATCCCGAATTTCCGGCAACGATCGAGCCAATCAGAGTGAGGTCATCTGCTTCGATCGAGATGCCACCAACACTGGTCGCTCCGCCACCGGTGTTGTTGGTAACGGTGGACTGCAGCAACGTCATCTTGGAACCACTAAGCAACTGCATCGCGCCCGCACCGGTTGTTGACTCGTTTCCAGAGATCGTCGAATTCGCAATCACGATCTCGCCCAGTCCAGTGCTGCTGATGTAAAGGCCACCGCCTGCGCCGTCGGCAGTGTTGTTTGAAATCGTGGAATCGGTGATGAAGATTGAGCCATCACCGGTACCTGAATAAAGAGCCCCGCCGTTTATGTCCGCATGATTCCCTGAAATCACGGTGTCGGTGATCGTCAGTGAACCTACGGTGAAGAGATCGTTGACCATGATCGCCCCGCCATCTTCGGCAGTGTTGTTTGTAATCGTCGAACCCACAATGGTTATGTTTCCGCCATCGGTATCGAGATAGAGACCGCCGCCATCCCCGCCGGCAGTGTTGTTCGAGATATCAGAGTTGATGATCGTCAGTGTTGAATAACTTTCGGTGTCGGCACCAAGCCCACCGCCTCCGCCAGCAGCCGTGTTTCCCGTGATCGATGACTCGGTAATGACAACATCGCCCGTCCCGCACAGATAAAGGCCACCTCCTTCGTCAGCACTGGCGTAGTTGCCTGTCAAGGCAACATCTAGGAGATTGAGCGGAGAATCGTTGCACGAAAGAATCGCGCCGCCTTCGACGTTATTGCCGCCGGTGACTGTGATCCCAGAGAGTGTCCACGTTCCCGAGCCGTCGTCAGAGAGGTTAAAAATTTCATGACCAGCGGTCGGCCCACCCGCTTGTGTCCATCCGCCGTCAATGGTGATGACCGATGACCCCGGGCCTTCGAGGTCGATCACTTCGGTGAGGGCAGGGAAGTCGGAAAGCAAGCTGATCGTTCCGCTCACCCCAGTGGCAAACGTGATGACGTCTTGGCCCGGTGCCGTGTTCGCGTCGAGCAAGGCCTGACGAAGGCTGCCCGCACCTGAGTCGTTGAGATTGGTGACCGACAGTGGGGCGTTGGCCGAAGCCGCCGTGGATCCCGCCAAGAGCAATGCGCCCGTTCCGCCGGCACCAAGAAGCGCCGTTGAGCCAAGGGCCAGGACACGATTCGAAAGGAGGTTCATGCCCAAACGCTAACAGCATAAATAATTGAATGTTTTGTTAAATTTTCACTGCACCAGGCCCTGAAAACGCCCGGATCTCAGGCTCTCAGTGGCTTTCTGACTATTCCCACTCGATGGTGCCGGGGGGCTTCGAGGTGATGTCGTAAGCCACTCGGTTAATACCGGGCACCTCGTTGATGATGCGAGAGGACATGCGCTCAAGCAGCTCGTAAGGAAGCCGGGCCCAGTCGGCAGTCATGGCGTCTTCACTGGTGACGGCACGAATGATCGCCGGGAATCCGTAGGTGCGTTCATCGCCCATGACCCCGACCGAACGAATGTCGGGAAGCACGGCAAATGCTTGCCAGATTTCGCGTTCGAGACCGGCTGCCTTCACTTCTTCGCGCACGATGGCATCGGCCTTCTGCAGCATCTCGACTTTGTCGGGAGTGACTTCGCCGATGATGCGAACACCGAGGCCGGGACCAGGGAATGGCTGACGCCACACGATTTCGTCGGGAAGACCAAGTTCGGTGCCGACCTTGCGAACCTCATCCTTGAACAATGCTCGCAGCGGTTCAACGAGTTCGAAGTCCATATCGTCAGGAAGTCCACCAACGTTGTGATGACTTTTGATTTTGGCTGCGTCCTTCGTGCCCGATTCGATGACATCGGGATACAGCGTTCCTTGTACGAGGAACTTGGCGTCGTCAAGGCCGCCTTTGGCGTCCTCAAAAATACGAATGAACAGTTCGCCGATTGCTTTGCGCTTTTCTTCCGGGTCAGTAAGACCAGCGAGACGTTCAAAGAAACGATCGCCTGCACGCACATGGATCAGTTCAATGCCCTGATGACGCTGAAAGGTTTCAACGACCTGTTCGCCTTCGCCGAGACGCATGAGGCCCGTGTCGACAAACACACACGTGAGTTGCGAACCAATTGCTTTGTGCACGAGCGCAGCCGCAACGGCGGAATCAACACCACCGGACAAACCACAAATGGCGCGACCGCTGC
>CAIPQK010000158.1 GCA_903867185.1 uncultured Candidatus Nemicrothrix sp.
ATGGCATCGTTATCGAGCGTGTCGACGGGCTCGACCGTGACGGCGTTCGCGATCTTGCCGTTGCCATTCGCGATCGTGCCGGCATTAAGGCTGTTGTGCTCGGGACTGCACCAGAAGGTGGCGGCGTCACGATCGTTGCTGCAGTTGCAGCCGATTCTGGTCTCAATGCTTCAGAACTCATTGCCGATGCGGCGAAGAAAGTGAAGGGCGGCGGCGGTAAGAGCGCCGACCTCGCAGTTGCCGGCGGCAAGGACCCTGAAGCACTCGACGAAGCCCTCGATCTTGTTCGGGCGGCGGTCCGTTCCTAGTGCGAGCGCTTGGAATCGATCTTGGCGAGCGCCGAATCGGTGTCGCTCTGTCTTCAGGTTCGGTGGCCTCGCCAATAGAAACGGTGCAGCGCTCGGCGAATCACGCCATCGATCACCGCACTCTGCTTGCTATCGCGGCGGAATGGGAGGTCGACACGCTTGTGGTCGGACTCCCGCTTTCCCTTGATGGGAGTGAAGGTCCAGCGGCGGTTCTGGTGCGGTCGGAGATCGCTGAACTGGTTGCGGCGACATCGATCCCGGTGGTTCCCTACGATGAACGACTCACCACGGTGACGGCCACCCGCCTGCTGCAGGAGGGTGCGGTGCCAGGACGTTCCCAGCGCCAGATGGTCGACCAGGTCGCTGCCGCGGTGATGCTGCAAGCGTGGCTTGATGGCCTCGCCCACCAATCCGATTCCTGATCGAGAACCTCAGAGCGACACGTGCCCGAACAACCAGATCCGTTCGAACTCTTTGGGCTTGAGGCCGCGCCGCCACCTCCGCCGTTATTGCCGCCACCGCCCGCCCAATCGACGTCACCACGCTCGACTGAAGTCGATGCGGAACCGATGGATGACGCTTCGATGTCCGGTGACGGTGATGGTGACGACGGCGATGCTGGCGACTACGTCTCAGTTCGCGGCGGTGGAGGCCGTGGCGGTCGATGGGCATTGCTGATTGGTGTGCCGCTCCTTGTTGTTGCACTGCTTATCGGTGCTGCGGGCTTTTGGGTGCAGGGCAAGATCAATCCTGGAAGTCCGGGCGAGGACGTCGCGTTCACGGTTCCCAAGGGTGCGACGACATCGCAAATTGCAACGGCATTGGCAGAAAAGAAAGTGATTTCGAGTGCATCGGTGTTCGAGTGGTACGTGAAATGGCAAGGTGGCGATCCCTTTCAAGCTGGTGATTACGAGGGTTTGCGCGTCAACAGTTCCATGGGTGATGTCGTTGACATACTGAAAGCTGGTCCAGCGCCACCGAAGACTGTCTTCTTTCTCGTTCGCGAAGGACTGTGGGTTTCGGAATTTAAGAAACTCGCGCTCGAGAAGTTTCCAACGATGGACCCCGCCGCGCTCGACGCCGCGCTCGCGAACACGCACCCATCGCTTCAGCCAGCAGGTTCGGGGAATCTTGAAGGATTCCTGTATCCGGCGACCTATGAAATTGCGCAACAAGATGTTGGCAACGCCCAGAAACTTGTCGATCAGATGATGGTTTCGTTTGATCGCGTTTCTCAGAGTGAAGGGCTGCCGGGCGCGACGGCGAAACTAAAGGGAGTCGCGGGCACCAAAGCGATCTCGCCGTATGAAGCGTTGATTGTTGCGTCGCTCGTGGAATCGGAAGCAAAGATCGACGACGACCGCGCCAAGATCGCTCGTGTGATTTACAACCGACTTGCCCGGGGTGACAGTTTGGGTATCGATGCGTCAGTGCTTTACGCGATTCAAAAGCGCAAGACGACGCTTACTGATTCCGATCTCAAGACCGATTCGCCCTACAACACTCGCTTGAAAAAGGGCCTACCGCCGGCGCCGATCAATTCGCCGGGACAGAAATCAATAAACGCTGCGCTCAACCCGGCTCCAGGTGATTGGCTGTTCTACGTGCTCACCAATAAAGACGGTCACCACTACTTCACGAATAACCAGACCGATTTCAACAAAGCTGTCGCTGACGCCAAGGCCCGAGGCGTTTTCTGATGAGTCCCACAGGGAAGACTCGTCTTGCTGCGGTAATTGGCGACCCGGTCCAACACTCGCTTTCTCCGACGTTGATGAATGCAGCGTTCGGAGCAACGGGGCTCGACTGGTCCTATGTGGCGTTGGAGGTTGCAGCAATGCAACTTCCCGATGCGTTGGCTGGCGTGCGCGCGCTCGGAATCGCGGGGCTTTCAGTGACCATGCCCCATAAAGAAAGCGCGGCCGCTTGCTGCGACCGCCTTTCTTCTACCGCTGAACGATTAGGCGCAGTGAACTGCATCGTGAACGACGGGGGAGTTCTGACCGGCCATAACACCGATGGCGACGGATTCATCCGATCGTTGCGTCAAGGTTTCGCCTTCGAACCAGCGCATAAACGGTGCGTGATTTTCGGCGCGGGTGGAGCGGCCCGATCGATCGTGCTTGCACTTGCCGATGCCGGGGCTGCAGAAATTGTTGTGGTGAATCGAACGCTTGGTCGCGCTGAGCGAACGGCAGCGCTTGCGGGTGATCGGGGCGAAGTTGTGGCCCTCGATGGCGCCCACTCCGATCTTGTCGATGCCGACCTCATCGTAAATGCAACCTCGATTGGCATGGGAGAACCCGTCGCAAGCGATGTTCCGTTCGACGCGTCAGTGCTGCACGACGGCCAAGTACTCGTTGACATCGTTTACAAGCCCCTTGAAACGCCACTGTTGGTGACAGCGCGCAGAAGTGGCGTTTCTGCTGCAAACGGGGTTGCGATGTTGGCTCATCAAGCAGCAGTGCAGTTTGAATTGTGGACCGGAGTCGATGCCCCCATCGATGTGATGCTGGCCTCTGTGGCCGACCAACTCGGCTGAGCTTCGACGATGAACACGATCCGCCTTCTCGTGTGCGTCGTGTTGGCGGTTCCGTGCGGTGCATTGGTTTCCAACATCGCGGAAAAATTCGTCACTGAACGTCCGTTGTTCCAGCCTTCGGATGTCCCTCGCATTTCGGCACGGACGCTTGCTATCGGAATTACGGCGATGGTGGTTTTCGTGCTTTTGGGCTGGAGATTCACCGACGCTTCTTGGGCAGAACTGCTGGCCTATCTCGCAGGATTCGCCGCCGTGTTGTTGGCCAGCGTTATCGACCTCACTGAATATCGCCTTCCCGATGTTGTCGTCCTGCCGTCACTTGCAATTGGAGTGGTGCTCATCGCGAGTATTTCCATCGTCGACAACTCCGCAGATCGAATGCGATACGCATTTCTTGCTGCGCTTCTGGCGTTCGGTGTCCTCCTGATCGTTCACCTGATCTCACCAAACGGAATGGGCTTTGGTGACGTCAAGTTCGTGGCACTACTCGGCCTGATGGTGGGATGGCAGGCGAATTCATTCGGTGATGCGGTGATCATTGTTCTCTGGCTTTTTCTCATTGGATTTGCCTTCGGTACGGTCGGCGGAGTCGCACTCATGGTTCTTCGGGGTCGCAGTCAGGCCTTCCCGTTCGGTCCGTTCTTGGCGATTGGGACCCTTGTCACGGTCCTTTTCAGCCGAGCGCTTGTGGGCTGACTCAGGCCACTAGCGAAACTGGCTCCGAATGGGGTGGAGCAGGCCGGTAGATTGGACCGGTGCTGCGTTATCTGACCGCCGGTGAATCCCATGGCAAGGCCCTCGTCGTTATTCTCGAAGGCCTTCCTGCTGGTTTGCCCATCACTGTCGACCAAATCGGAAACGAGCTGGCCCGCCGCCGACTTGGCTTCGGTCGTGGACCTCGAATGAAGTTCGAGGCCGACGAAGTCACCATCCTCGCTGGGGTCCGCCACGGACTCACCCTCGGTTCCCCAGTTGCGATCGAAATTGGCAACAGCGAATGGGAAAAGAAGTGGACCGAGGAGATGTCTCCTCACCCAGGCCAAACCACTCAGAAACTCACGACACCTCGTCCCGGCCATGCCGACCTCACTGGCATGCAGAAATATGGCTTCGACGATGCTCGCAATGTGCTCGAACGAGCATCGGCTCGCGAGACCGCTGCGCGTGTTGCCGCTGGAGCCGTGGCGAAAGCGTTGTTGTCGCATATCGGAACCGAGGTCGGTTCTCATGTGATCGCGCTGGGTCCAATTCGAGCCTCGGTTGCCGCACGACCCGAGCCCGGGGGTTTCGCTCCCGTCGACGATTCTGAAGTCCGTTGCCTCGATGCTTCTGCCGAAGCCGAGATGATCGCCGCGATCAAGGCCGCTCAGAAGGCTGGCGACTCTCTCGGTGGCGTGGTCGAAGTCGTTGCCCACGGTGTTCCGATTGGGCTTGGTAGCCATGTGCACTGGGATCGTCGCCTCGACGGATTGTTGGCCCAAGGTCTGCTCTCAATTCAGGCTGTCAAAGGTGTCGAGATCGGCGACGGGTTCGATGTCGCTGCTCGCCCCGGGTCTGAAGCGCACGACCCCATTGTGTGGGACGAAGTTGCGTCGACCTACCGACGAACCAGTGCGAATGCCGGAGGCATCGAAGGCGGGATGTCGACCGGAGAAGTGCTTATCGCTCATGTGGCGATGAAACCGCTTGCGACCCTCAATCGCCCCGTCCTCGCCACCGTCGACACTGCAACAAAAGAAGCCGGCGTTTCATTTCGCGAACGCACTGATGTCACTGCGGTTCCGGCCATGGGTGTCGTCGCTGAAGCCATGGCGGCTCTGGTCATTGCTAGCGAGGCGCTTCGCAAATTTGGTGGCGACTCGTTAGAAGAATTCGTTCGCAATCACGACACGTTCATCGCCCAGGTTCGCGAACAAACCTCTCGTATCGATACCTCGTCGGCGCTTGACCCCGATGCGAAACCGCTCAACTGGGACGCTGGACAGGCGTTCGCCGACGGCGCCGATGCGCCCAAGGCGTGAACAGCACCGCATCCAGTTCGGCACACATTGTGCTGATCGGGATGATGGGGGTGGGTAAGTCAACTGTCGGCCGCCGAGTTGCTCGAGAACTGTCGCGTCCATTTGTGGATTCCGACGATGAAATCGTGGCGCGCACCGGCCGCGCTGTCACCGAAATCTTTGCCACCGAAGGCGAACCGGCGTTTCGCGTGATTGAAGCCGAGGTCATGGCCGACCTCCTTGGTTCACCCATCCCATCCGTGATTGCTGCCGCGGGCGGTTCGGTGCTCAGCGAATCGACCAGATCCGCGCTGCGTGATTCGGGCACAGTTGTGTGGATGCGTGCGCCCGTCGACGTTCTTGTGGGTCGCACCGCCCGAGGCACGCACCGTCCCGCACTTGCTAACGACCCCCGGGCAACATTGACGCAAATGGAATCTGATCGTGCGTCCCTCTACAGCGAAGTAGCCGACATCACCGTCGACTGCACCGCTCCGATTTCTGATGTGGTCAGCGCCATCGTCCGCTCGGTGAACGAGGTTGATGCGCAATGATCGTCGTCCCTGTTCAGCTCGCAGATCGTTCCTATGACGTTCTAGTTGGCGACGGCGTTCGCTCAGAACTCTCTCGTCTGATTCCGGAACGGGCCAAGCGTGTGGCGATAGTTACCCAAGAGGGTCTCGGAATTGATGTTGACCCAGGACGCGAACACAAGGTGTTCACGATGGGTGATGGCGAGCAGTCCAAGTCAATGTCGACCGTCGAGTCATTGTGTCGACAATTCGCGCAATGGGGTCTCACTCGGGCCGACTGCGTTGTTGCCGTTGGTGGGGGAATCGTCACCGATACCGCTGGCTATGCCGCTGCCTCCTATCACCGGGGCGTTCCTGTGGTGCATGTCTCCACCACGTTGGTCGGGCAGGTCGATGCAGCGATCGGCGGCAAGACCGGTGTGAATATCCCCGAGGGAAAGAATCTGGTTGGCGCTTATTGGCAGCCTTCTGGTGTTGTGTGCGACACGGGTCTGCTTACAACATTGTCGCCGCGTGAATACCGCTGCGGTCTCGGTGAAATCGCCAAGTACCACTTTCTCGGTGGCGAAGGCCTCGATGCATTGCCAATCGACGAACAGGTAGCGGCTTGCGTTGCAATCAAAGCAGCAGTTGTTGCCAGCGATGAACGCGAAGGCGGTGCTCGAGCCACGTTGAACTACGGGCACACGTTGGCTCATGCCATCGAAATTGCCGGCGACCACGATCTTCGCCACGGCGAAGCAGTAGCGATCGGGCTGATCTTTGCTGCCGAACTCGCACATCGTTTGGACCGAATCGATGCAGCGCGTGTTGCTGAACATCGTCGTGTCGTGGGTGCCTACGACCTGCCCATGACGCTTCCGTCTGGCCTGCAAAATGCTGAACTCGTGGCCCTCATGGGTCGAGATAAAAAAGCGCTCGATGGAATTACGTTCGTTCTCGACGGCCCCAATGGGGTTGAATCTGTCACCGGAGTCGAAATGTCACTTATCGAAGACTCAATCGATGCCGTTCGTTCCGAAGGAGACCGCTGATGTCGAACGATCCCATTGTTCTTTTGCTTTCTGGTGTGAACCTCAATCTTCTCGGCGATCGTGAGCCCGAGATCTACGGCACCTCGACCCTCGCTGATCACGTAGCTACGGCAACGGCAGCAGCGGAAGGCCACGGACTCGTCATTGAACATTTGCAGTCGAATGCTGAGTCAGAACTTGTCGACGCCATTCATGGGGCGCGTCGTCGATGCGCGGCAATCATCTTCAATCCTGGGGCATTTACGCATTACGCCTGGTCGCTGCACGATGCGCTCGCAGCGTTCGATGGCCCAGTCATTGAGTTGCACCTTTCAAACCCAGCGGCTCGCGAGGAATGGCGAAAGACATCAGTCGTTGCTCCAGTGGCCACGGGGACCATCGCCGGATTCGGTGGCGACGGATACCGCCTTGCCGTCGATGCAGTAGCAACACTTCTGAAGTGAACGCCGTGACTGCCGCATCTGCAGTGGTTTCGATTGCTGATCGCTTTGCCGAACTGCCTCCGTTGGTTGTGGCCGATCGCGTCGATCGGTTGCGTGCAGCCATGGTCGACGCCGAACTCGACGCGTTACTGGTCAGTGCCAGAAGCAACATCCGCTATCTGACGGGGTTCACTGGCAGCGCCGGCATTGTCGTCGTAACTGTCGATGACATGGTGCTCGTGACCGATGGTCGCTATACCGAACAGGCCGCCGATCAGCTTTCGGCCTCGAGTTCGCCATCACGTCTCGAGATCACCTCCATCGCGCAACGTGAAGTCGTTGCGTCGATTACGGGCACTGCATCTCGGGTCGGCCTCGAAGCCGACCACATCACATGGTCGGCTCAGCGTCGCTATGCCGACGACTGGTTCAGCGCTCAACAAATCGTGGCCACCACCGGGCTCACAGAAACACTTCGTCGTTTCAAAGACACCGCCGAACTGGCGCGAATGGAACTAGCTGCTGCGATCGCCGACGCTGCACTTGCTGAGCGTCGATCCTCCTTACTCGATGGCCTCACCGAATCCGAGTTCGCTCTTGCTCTTGATTCGGCCATGCGCCAACTCGGAGCTTCGGGCACAAGTTTTGAAACCATCGTTGCGTCCGGTCCGAACGGGGCCAAGCCCCATGCGCGTCCCACCGATCGTCGCATCCAAGACGGCGACCTTGTCGTGATCGACTTTGGGTGCATTGTCGATGGCTATTGCTCTGACATGACCAGAACTGTGGCCATCGGCGAGGTCGATGCCACCTGTTTGCGGATGCTTGAGGTTGTTACGGCTTCGAATGAAGCAGGTGTCGCAGCCGTAGGTCCAGGCGTGCCTACATCGGAGATTGATGCGGCCGCTCGTTCCGTCATCGCAGATGCCGGTTGGCTCGATTCCTTTACTCATGGGACTGGTCACGGGGTTGGTTTGGACATCCACGAAGCCCCGAGAGTGGCCGCAACCAGCACTGATACGCTCTCGCCCGGCGACGTCGTCACCGTCGAACCGGGTGTTTACCTCCCGGCGTGCGGCGGGGTCCGAATGGAAGACAGCGTCGTCGTCACCCCCGATGGGTGTCGACCCCTCACTCACACAACGAAGTCACCGAAGCCCTGACCTGCGTCACGGTTCCGGATCAGGAAGGCCCCGATGCCCACGATCACCACGAACGACATCAAGAACGGTATGGCCCTCGATATCGAAGGCGTGCTGTTCGAAATCGTTGAGTTCCAACATGTGAAGCCGGGCAAGGGTGGGGCGTTTGTTCGCACAACCCTCAAGAACGCTCGCAATGGTGCCGTCGTTGAACGCACCTTCCGCGCCGGCGAAAAAGTCGAGCGAGCCATGATCGACAAGCGAGAGATGCAGTTCCTCTACCGCTCAGGCGATGACTATGTCTTCATGGACAACACGACCTTTGATCAGCTCAATGTTGGCCCATCCTCACTTGGCGATGCGTCGAACTATCTGGTCGAAAATGGCGAGGCAGTTCTCAAAATGTACGGCGACGAGATTGTGGGCATCGAATTGCCAGCCGCGGTCGAGTTGAGCATCGCCGAAACCGAGCCCGGCATTCAGGGCGACCGTGTTTCTGGTGCCCGCAAACCCGCCACTCTTGAAACCGGGCTTGTTATCCAAGTCCCTCTTTTCGTTGACCCAAATGATCGCGTCAAGGTCGACACCCGCACCGGCGAATATCTGACCCGGGCGTGAGCGAAGACTTCGGAAACGCAACCAATCGACACGACGCTCGCGAGCGCGCCTTTCACCTCCTCTACGAAACCGAGATGAAGGGCAACGCCATTGCAGATGTCCTCGCCGCGTTGCCAGTTGATCCCGACGAGTTCGCGGCTCAGCTCGTAGTTGGAGTGGGGGAGAACCAAGACGACCTCGATGCGGTCATCGCGTCCCACGCCCGCAACTGGGACGTCGATCGCATGCCGGCTCTCGATCGAGCCATCCTGCGTTTGGCTACCTACGAACTCATCCATCGGCCCGATGTTCCGACCGCCGTGGTCATCTCCGAAGCGGTGGAATTAGCGAAGTCCTACAGCACCGATGACAGCAGTCGCTATGTAAATGGTGTGCTCTCAGCGGTAGCAGGCGCGGTTCGCTAAGACGCGATACACTCTCCTTCTGACCGTGAAGCGGGTCCCGTGAGGCCCGTACGGACAGGAAGGACCACGAACGTGGCTGAACGCGAACGACGCCTTACGCCCCCATATGGGGGCGTTTTTGTTGCCCGAACCCGGGTCATGACCGCCGATGACATGAAGCGGGCCACCAAACGCATGGCCCACGAAATCATCGAGCGAAACCAGGGACTCGACGACCTCGTTGTCATCGGATTGCAGACCGGGGGAGTGCCGCTGGCCGCCCGGCTCTGTGACGCTCTTGAACTCATCGATGGCACCGAGGTTCCGGTCGGCTGTGTCGATGTTGCCTTCTACCGAGACGATATTGGGCTTCGGCCGGTGCTGCCCGAGACCGTTACCGATATTCCCTGCGACCTCGACGGGCGCACCGTGATCTTGGTCGACGACGTGCTCTTCACTGGGCGCACAATCCGAGCAGCTCTCGACGCGCTGTCTGACTACGGACGAGCTCGCGCGGTGCAACTGGCAGTGATGGTCGATCGCGGTCATCGAGAACTTCCGATCCGGCCCGACTATGTCGGCAAGAACCTTCCGACACGACGCGACGAAGCCGTCGATGTCACCGCCGACGGTGTCGATCTCGGGGAGATGGTCAAGTGAATCGACCAGTCACCAACCCACGCCACGGTCGCTTACGCAGTTTGTTGGCAATCTCCGACCTTGGCCCCGATGTTGCAACGGGCATCTCCGAGGTCATGACACTCACCGATTCATTCGTCGAGGTAAGCGAACGGACAATCCCGAAAGTCCCGGCACTGCGCGGCCGCACAGTGGTCTCGCTCTTCTTTGAAGATTCCACACGCACTCGACTCAGCTTTGAAACTGCAGCAAAGCGGCTTTCCGCCGACACCATGAACTTCAGCGTGAGCACTTCCTCGGTAAAGAAGGGGGAGTCGCTACGCGACACCATCGAAACCATCGAGGCCATGGGTGTCGATGCAATCGTGGTTCGGCACGCTTCGGCCGGCGTTCCTCGCCAAATCGCACAATGGGCGACAAGCGCCGTTATTAATGCGGGCGATGGCTGGCACGAACATCCCACGCAAGCGCTGCTCGATTGCTACACAATCCGCCAGCGGTTCGGCGACATCACCGGCAAGCGGATCGCCATTGTCGGCGACATCCGTCATTCGCGAGTCGCTCGTAGCAACGTCGCAGCCTTTACTGCCCTCGGCGCAGATGTCACCTTGGTTGCTCCGCCGACGTTGCTTCCACCAAGCCTTGAAGGCTGGCCCGTAAAAGTCAGCACCGATATCGACGCCGTGCTGCCGACTGTCGATGTTTGCTACATGCTCCGTATGCAGCGTGAACGTATGACTGAGGCGCTTATTCCGACTATCCGCGAATACAGCGCTCGGTACGGACTCAACGAACGGCGTGCGGAATTACTCCCTGACCACGCCCTGATCATGCATCCCGGTCCCATGAATCGCGGGGTCGAAATCGACGCTGCGGTTGCCGACCTTCCCAACACCGTCATCGTCGACCAGGTTCGCAACGGAGTCGCGGTGCGCATGGCGGTTCTGTTCCTTCTTCTCGGAAGCGGAACCACTTGGGGAGGCGAAGCCGATGTCTAAGAACTCAAACAACAACGCGACGAACCGAAAGGCAATTGTGTCCGAGTCAGCAGGATGGATTCTCACTGGTGGGCGGGTTGTCGATCGGACCGGTGAACGAATCGCCGACGTCGCAATCGCTGCCGACGGAACGATTGCTGCGGTCGGTGTCGATCTTGATCTCAAGGCACTCGGTCTTGCGAAGGCACCGGTACTCGACATCAGCGGTTGTGTCGTTTCCCCCGGATTCGTCGACATCCATACGCACTTGCGTGAACCAGGCCGAGAAGAAGCCGAAACGATCGAAAGCGGAAGTCGAGCCGCCGCACTCGGTGGCTACACCGCGGTGGTGGCGATGCCAAATACCGAACCGACCATTGATTCAGTTGCTGTCGTTCGCCAAGTGCTCGATGCCGGAGTCGCTGCAGGCTTATGCGATGTGCGTTCGTCAGCGTCGATCACTCTCGGTCGCGAAGGCGATGCGCTTTCGCCCATGGCAGAGCTCGTTGCGGCCGGCGTTCGAATTTTCACCGACGATGGTTGCGGAGTTCAGAACGATCGACTCATGCGACGCGCTCTCGAATACGCGTCGGGTTTGCCCGAGTCAGTGGTGTTGGCCCAGCACTGTGAAGTGGAAGCGCTGAGCCACGGCGGGCACATGCACGAAGGCGAGTGGTCAAGCCGCCTCGGCATTCCCGGTATTCCGGCGGAGGCTGAAGAACTCATGGTGTTTCGCGACATCGCTCTCTCTCGTCTCACGGGGATGGCGGTGCACTTCCAACATCTCTCAACGGCCGGCGCTGTCGCTCTCGTGCGCGACGCGAAAGCAAAGGGTCTGAATGTCACGGCTGAAGCCACGCCCCATCACTTCACCCTCACGCATGCCGAGGTCGCTTCCTACGATCCGGTCTTCAAAGTCAACCCACCGCTGCGAACCGCTGAAGATGTCGCGGCGGTAAAGGCAGGTTTGGCCGACGGAACCATCGATGCGATTGCCACCGATCACGCTCCCCACACCGACGATGTCAAAGAAGCACCGTTCGATCACGCTCCATGCGGAATGCTCGGGCTCGAAACAGCGCTTGCTCTGGGTATCACGGAACTCGTCGAGCCCGGAGTGCTCTCTATGACCGAGTTCATCGCCAAGATGTCATGGAACCCGGCAGCGATTGCTCGACTCGATGATGTGCATGGTCGCAATGTCGAAGCCGATGAACCAGCGCACCTTGTGGTATTCGATCCGGCCCTCGAGTGGGCCGTCGACCCATCCGCACTCGCAAGTAAATCCAACAACACGCCATATTCAGGGCGCGTCGTGCGCGGAAAGGTACGACACACATTCCTATGTGGCGTCCCAACCGTTCTCGATGGAGAGGCACAACGATGAGCAGTATCGAAGAAGCACTACTGGTTCTCGCCGACGGCACCGTGTTCGAAGGTGAATCAATTGGGGCTCAACGTGCTGATGGCATCACCTCTGGCGAAGTCGTCTTCAACACGGCCCTCACTGGATATCAAGAGATCATCACCGATCCTTCCTATGCCGGGCAGCTCATCACCTTCACCTATCCGCATATCGGTAACTACGGCGTCACGGCGTTCGACGACGAATCCCGCCGACCATTTACCCGGGGAATCATCATCCGCGACATGGCTCGACGTCGGAGCAACTGGCGTTCCGAAGGTGATCTGCAATCGTTCCTTCAGAACGCTGGAGTTCCTGGCATAGCGGGCATCGACACTCGACGGCTCACCCGTCACATTCGCGACCTCGGTGCCATGCCGGGTGCATTTGGTACGGCATCTGAATCAGAACTGCTTGCTGCGGCAAAAGCCGAACACGGAACAAGCGGCGTCGATCTTGTTGGTCTGGTGACCTGCGACTCTTCCTACGAGTACGCGTTCACCGGCCCAAGTGGCCGCACGCCCAAACGTGTTGTGGCCTACGACTTCGGAATTAAGACCACGATCCTTCGTCACCTGTCGGGTATCGCAACTGTCGAAGTTGTGCCCGCAGGCACGCCGGCCTCAGAGGTTCTGGCCCGCAATCCCGACGGTGTGTTTCTTTCAAATGGTCCTGGCGATCCTGCTGCAGTGGTCGGAGCTCCGCAGATCATCGACGGGCTGTTGGGTGAAGTTCCGATCTTTGGTATCTGCCTCGGTCACCAATTGCTCGCAACCGCACTTGGGGCAGAGACCTACAAACTTCCGTTCGGTCATCATGGCGGAAATCACCCCGTGCGCCGTCTCGACACAGGAACCGTCGAGATCACAAGTCAAAATCACAATTACGCAGTCGACGACGGTTCGCTTGGCAAGAAGGTCGAGGTCACGCATCGAAATCTCAACGATGGCGTTGTCGAAGGTCTTCGAAGCCTCGACCTCCCGGCGTTCAGTGTGCAGTACCACCCCGAAGCTGGGCCTGGTCCGCACGATGCTGCGTACTTGTTCACCATGTTCGATGAACTTATGGATTCCGTGAAGGGAACCAACTGATGCCGCGCCGTAATGACATCAAAACCATCCTGCTGATCGGATCTGGTCCGATCGTTATCGGCCAGGCTTGCGAATTCGATTATTCAGGAACGCAAGCATGTCGAATCCTTCGCGAAGAGGGCTACCGAGTCGTGCTCGCAAATTCGAATCCGGCGACGATCATGACCGATCCTGATTTCGCCGACGCGACATACATCGAACCACTCGATATCGAGGTACTCACTCGCATCATCGAACGCGAACGTCCCGACGCGCTGTTGCCGACACTCGGCGGTCAGACCGCCCTCAACCTCGCCATGGCTCTTGAAGAAGCAGGTGTGCTCGCTCAGTACGACGTGGAAATGATCGGCGCAGATGCGCTCGCCATTGCCACAGCGGAAGATCGCGAACTTTTTAAACAAGCCATGGCCGAAATAGGGCTCGCCACCCCAATCTCCGGTTCAGCTCACAACCTCGAAGAGGCCATGGCGGTGATCGCAACTATCGGACTCCCAGCGGTTATTCGTCCGGCCTACATCTTGGGCGGACGCGGAACCGGCATTGCATCGACGATGGAAGAGTTCGAAAAAATCGCCGCCTACGGCCTCGAGTCCAGCCCAATCTCCGAGATCCTGATCGAAACCTCGATCGCCGGTTGGAAAGAATACGAACTCGAAGTCATGCGCGATCACGCGGACAACTGCGTGATCGTCTGCTCGATCGAAAATATCGATCCGATGGGCGTCCATACAGGCGACTCAATCACCGTCGCTCCGGCCCAGACGCTTTCGGATCACGAGTACCAGCTGATGCGCGATGCAGCATTCGCAGTGATGCGCCGAGTGGGCGTCGAAACCGGCGGTTCAAATGTGCAGTTTGCGGTGAACCCCGAAAACGGCGACATGGTTGTCATCGAAATGAATCCACGAGTTTCTCGCTCCTCTGCGCTCGCCTCGAAAGCAACCGGTTTCCCGATTGCCAAGATCGCCGCGCGCCTTGCGGTTGGCTACACCCTCGATGAAATTCCGAACGACATCACCAAGATGACCCCGGCATCGTTCGAACCCACCATCGATTACGTGGTTACAAAGATTCCGCGGTGGGCGTTCGAGAAATTCCCAGGCACGAGTGGCGTGTTGGGAACTCAGATGCAATCGGTCGGAGAAGTGATGGCCATCGGCCGCACCTTTCCGGAATCGTTGCAAAAGGGTTTGCGATCGCTTGAACAAGGTCGCTTTGGTCTGAACTGCGATCCCGGCGAGGCGGAATACGACGACATGCCACTTGATGAGCTCCTCGCTCAGGCATGTATCGGCACCCCGGATCGGATCTTCCAACTCGAAGCGGTGCTGCGCCGCGGGAAGTCCATAGAAGAGGTCTATGCGGCAACCAGAGTTGATCCATGGTTCCTCGATCAAATGTGTGCGATCACGGAAGAACGCGCCCACCTTTCCGAAGTGGGATTCGACGATCTCACTCGCCTTGGCTGGCGTCGAGCCAAGCGTTTGGGTTTCTCCGACGCTCAGTTGGCCTGGCTTTGGAATCGCACCGAGGCCGAAGTGCGCACTCGGCGCCTTGAACTTGGTGTCGTACCGACGTACAAGACAGTCGACACTTGCGCTGCCGAATTCGATGCAAAGACGCCATACCACTACTCAACATGGGAAGACACCGACGAGGTCTCGCCTTCGGATCGCAAGAAGGTCATCATCCTTGGTTCCGGCCCGAATCGAATCGGTCAAGGAATTGAATTCGATTATTGCTGCGTTCACGCTTCCTTCGCTCTGCGCGATGCCGGCTTCGAAACCATCATGGTGAACTGCAACCCAGAAACAGTTTCTACCGATTACGACACCAGCGATCGCCTCTACTTCGAACCGCTCACGCACGAAGATGTCATGAACATCATCGATGCAGAAAAGCCGGTGGGTGTCATCGTGTCGCTTGGTGGGCAAACCCCACTCAAGCTGTCCAACACACTTCCGGCCGAACTCATTGCCGGAACTTCTCCTGCGTCGATCGATGCGGCAGAAGACCGTGAACTCTGGAACGCACTTTGTGCGCGTCTCGAGATTCCGCAACCTGCTGGTGGCACCGCAGCCACGATCGATGCGGCTCTCGCCATCACGAATCGCATTGGGTACCCGGCGCTTGTTCGTCCCAGCTACGTGCTCGGTGGCCGAGCGATGGAAATCGTTTACGACGACGAAGGTCTTCGTGTCGCCATGGCCCAACTCGCAAGTTTCGGAAGTCTCGGAAAGGAAGGCGGACTTTCCGCCGAGCGTCCCGTGCTTGTCGATCGCTTCCTTGAAGATGCAACGGAAGTCGATGTTGACTCGATCCGCGATGCAACTGGCGATTTTGTCATCGGCGGAATCATGGAACACGTCGAAGAAGCCGGTGTGCATTCGGGCGACTCGGCCTGTGTCATTCCGCCGTATTCGCTTTCGACCGAAACAATGGCGGTGCTCGCTGACTACAGCCAGCGCATCGCCAATGCGCTCGGAGTCATCGGACTTCTCAATGTTCAGTACGCAGTGAAGAGCGGCCAGGTCTTTGTGATCGAAGCCAATCCCCGCGCCAGTCGCACCGTGCCGTTTGTCGCCAAAGCCACTGGTGTCCCGTTGGCGAAGGTGGCCGCTCGAGTCATGCTGGGGGCAACACTGGCGGAACTGCGCACAGAAGGTTTGCTGTCTGAACCGGTGCAGGGCGATCACATTGCCGTGAAGGAAGCTGTGCTTCCCTTCAGTCGTTTCCCCGAAGCCGACGCGTTGCTTGGTCCCGAGATGCGCTCAACCGGCGAAGTCATGGGCATCGATCTGACATTCGGGCTGGCCTTTGCCAAGAGTCAGCTTGCTGCCGGCACAAATCTGCCCACCTCCGGCATGGTGTTTCTTTCGCTCGCCGATCGAGACAAAAAGGTTGGGGTGAAAACAGCTCAGCAATTCCGCGAGCTCGGATTCTCAATTGCAGCCACTTCGGGTACCGCCGACTACCTCACTCGAAACGGCATCGAGGTCGCAACAGTCGTGGCCAAACTCGGCGAACCCGATGGTCAGGACGCGGTTGATCTCATCGAAAGTGGCGAGGTTGTCCTCGTGGTGAATTCGCCTCGAGGTCGCGGACCTCGTGCCGATGGTGCGCACATTCGCGCTGCTGCCGGCAAACACAACATCCCGCTTCTTACGACAGCCGCAGCGGGTCTGGCTGCGGTGAATGGAATGGCCGACCGCGGATCTCATCCACTCGAAGTGCGCTCACTGCAGGAATATCACCAAGGCGTGCGCCGCGGGGGAGCAGCCTGATGGCACGACGTCGGGGTTCCAGAGGGTCGGTGGATCTCACAACAACTGTGGGTTCACTCACGTTGGCCAATCCCGTAATGACTGCGTCCGGAACGGCTGGACACGGCGACGAACTCGGGGCCTATGTCGATCTTTCGTCCCTGGGTGCTGTGGTCGTGAAGTCGCTGTCGCCAGAACCATGGGCCGGAAATGCCGCGCCACGCGTTCACGAAACCCCCGCCGGCATGATTAATAGCGTTGGTTTGCAGGGTCCCGGCGTGCGCAAGTGGCTCGAAGACGAACTTCCGGTAGTCATCGCTACCGGTGCAACGGTTGTGGCCAGCATTTGGGGAACCACGATCGAGGACTATGCGCTAGCTGCAGAACTCCTGCGAGACGCGCCGGCCGAAGTTGTTGCTGTCGAAGTGAACGTTTCGTGTCCCAACCTTCACGATCGCAATCGCATGTTCGCCCATGCTCCCGAAACAACAGCGGAAGCGATTCAAGCCGCTTCAGTTTGTGGTCGCCCGATGTGGGCGAAGCTCAGCCCAAATGTTTCTGATCTCGCGTCCATAGCGAAGGCGGCGCACTCGGCCGGCGCCGAGGCGGTGACACTCGTCAATACCGTTCTCGGAATGGCCATCGATACCGAAACGCGCACCTATCGACTTGGCGGCGGAGGCGGCGGACTTTCTGGACCAGCAATTCATCCTGTTGCTGTTCGAGCAGTGCACGATGTGCATGCGGCATATCCCGAAATACCGATCATCGGAGTCGGCGGGGTTGCTCGCGGCGTGGATGCAATCGAATTGATGATGGCCGGTGCAAGCGCGATCCAAGTCGGAACCGCGTCATTCGCCGACCCTCGCAGTGTCGCCCGAGTTCTGAAAGAGATCGAAGCGTGGTGCGCTGAACGCAGTGTGGGTTCGGTTCGCGAGCTGATCGGAGTAGTTCATGGCCGCTGACATCGTTGACTTCTCAAATGGTGCACCCGAAGCCATTCGTTCGCGTCTCGCCCTTGCGCTCGATGTCGACGATGTTGTCGAAGCTCGACGCCTCGCGCACCTCTTGCGACCGTGGTTTGGCGTCGCAAAAGTAGGTTTAGAGCTGTTCAGCGCAGCAGGACCGGAAGCAATCGAAGCAATGATCGAGGACGGGTTCGCGGTTTTTGCCGATCTGAAATTGCTTGATATTCCGACCACAGTGAACAAGGCCGCACGCGTCATGGGTTCATTAGGCGTTTCGTACCTGACCGTGCACACGCGAGCAGGTGTCGATCACTTACGTGCGGGAGTCGAGGGAGTTGCCGCTGGTGCCTCTGCGGCGGGACTACCGGCGCCGATCTGCCTCGGTATCACCGTGCTTACAAGTGAGCAGGCTGATCTTGCTGCGCTCGAACAGCGCGTGGGCATCGTCCTTGAAGCAGGTTGTGGAGGGCTGGTGTGTTCAGCGAGTGATCTCGCAACGGTGCGGTCGTTAGCGGCCGATGTCGTCACCGTTGTGCCAGGGATCCGACCAGCCGGAGTGTCCGTCGATGATCAGGCTCGACCGGCCACCCCCGCGTCAGCAATTGCAGCGGGTGCCGATGTTCTCGTCATCGGCCGAGCCGTGACCCATGCCGAGGACCCCATTCAGGCGGCGATTTCAATCGCTGCTGAGGTTGCTGCCGCCATCGGCTGAGGCTCCATGGCTTCCGCCCGGACGAGTGTCGGAGGGCAACGGCTAGGGTCTTCGCCATGCCGCAGCCTCCTGCTCTCACACCTGAACAACGGCAGGCCGCGCTCGCGAAGGCCGCCGAAGCGCGTCGAGCCCGTGCCATCGTCAAGGACAAGTTGAAAACTGGCGAGCTCGTGTTTTCACAAGTTCTTGAACTTGCCGGCACCGATGAACTTGTTGCGGGCATCAAAGTTCTTGCCATTCTCGAATCGCTCCCCGGTGTCGGAAAGGTCAAAGCCCGTCGGGCCATGACCGAAATCGGCATCGCCGACACCCGTCGACTTCGCGGATTAGGCGATCAGCAACGCAAGGCCCTGCTGGGCGCTTTCGGCAACTGATTCCGCGCTCGTGATCATTGTCGTTTGTGGACCAGGGGGAGTAGGGAAGGGAACGGTTGTCGCTCGCCTGATCGACGCCGACCCGTCGCTGTGGCTCTCGCGTTCGTGGAGCACCCGTGAACGACGCCCGAGTGAACGTGAAGACGCCTATATCTGGGCGACTCGCGAGGAATTCGAGGCCCACGTTCAAGCGGGTGGTTTTCTCGAATATGCCGAATTCCTTGGCAACTTCTATGGAACCCCGTGGCCTGATGGCGCCGGCGGCAAGGACGTCATCCTTGAAATCGATGTTCAAGGGGCTGCGCAGGTCCTTGAACGGGTTCCTGACTGTCTCTTTGTGCTCCTTGAACCTCCCTCAGCTGAGGTGCAGGCCGAACGACTCCGTGGCCGCGGCGACCCTCCCGAGCAGGCCGAACGCCGTATTGCGGTGGCTCAGGCCGAATTAGCCGAAGGTCGGCGTCTCGGAGCGATCTGCATCGTCAACGACGATCTCGAGCGAACCGTTGCCGAGGTCGCTGCGCTCATTGCCGAGAAGCGATCCGCCTAAAAGCGCTGCCAGATACCCATCGCATTCGGCAATGTGGTCTGGAGAGGGGACTGCGGTAGGCTCGTCCCTCTTCTCCGAGGCCGATTCTTCGGTTCCGCAGAAGGAACGATCGTTCTTGTCAGTCCGTCCCCAATCCTTAACGAAGGTGTGCTGTGGCTCAGATTCATGACTCAATGGTGGATCCCCGTATCGAGGTTCTTCTTTCGAAGGTCGATTCGCGTTTCACGCTCGTGTCACTTGGCGCCCAGCGCGCACGGCAGATCAACGCCTACTTCAACCAGCTTGGCGAAGGACAGGGCTCCAACGTTCCGCCGCAGGTCACCTCGCTGGCCCGTAAGCCACTTTCGATCGCGTTTGAAGAAATCTCTGCTGACATGATCATCCCCGTGCGCGTTGATCCCAACGAGATCCTTGAAGAGGATGTCGTCGAGGGCATCGACGAAACCGTCGAACTGGCTGAAGCCGTCGACGAAGCACCTGAGGCAGACTGACCGACCTGTTGTCGGTTCTGCGGGTATGACCCTCGCATCCCGTCGCATCGTCCTGGGCGTAACCGGGGGCATTGCCGCGTACAAGGCGGTCGACGTCTGTCGTCGTCTTGTCGATGCTGGCGCGCACGTCGTGCCGATCATGACCGAAGGGGCAAGGCACTTCATCGGCGAAACAACGCTGTCGGCTCTTGCCTCAGAAAAAGTGCAAACCTCGCTCTGGGATGAATCCTCGCCCATTCCTCATACCCGTCTCGGTCAGGACAACGATCTCATTGTGGTGGCTCCGGCGACTGCGCGATTGATCTCGGCCTATGCCCATGGCTATTCCGATGATCTACTGACCGCCACCCTCATCGCTACCCGGGCCCCGGTCGTCATCTGCCCGGCGATGCATACCGAGATGTGGGAACACCCGGCAGTGCAGGACAATCTCGCGCTGCTCGCGTCGCGAGGCGTCATCATTGTGCCTCCGGGCGAAGGACGCCTTGCCGGTGGCGATATTGGCACTGGTCGCCTCGCCGAACCCGCCGACATCGTGGCCGCTATTGAACGAGCACTGTCGGCGAATGACGATTTAGCGGGCGTGCGAGTTCTTGTGACCGCGGGCGGAACTCGCGAAGCAATCGACCCGGTGCGAGTGATCACGAATCGCTCGTCAGGCAAGCAGGGCTATGCAATTGCTGCGGAAGCGTTGTCACGTGGTGCGAAGGTCACCCTCGTTACCACGGCAAGTTTGCCCGCACCGGCAGGCGTTGACGTTGTTGATGTTGTGAGCGCTGCCGACATGGAAGCTGCTGTCATGCCTCGAGCCGATTCGCACGATGTCATCGTGATGGCTGCAGCGGTTGCTGACTTCCGCCCAGCCACGATCGCCGACCACAAGATCAAGAAGGACGAACTGGGAGCGCAAGGCGAGCCCCGAATCGTTCTTGAACCGACACATGATTTCCTTGTCGATCTTGGCCAGCGGAAAGCGCCCGGCCAGGTCATTGTGGGCTTCGCTGCTGAAACCACAAACGTCGTGGAAAATGCGCGCGGCAAACTTCAGCGTAAGAATCTCGATCTGATCGTGGCCAACGATGTCAGCGCCGATGGCGTCGGATTTGAACACGACACCAATGCAGTGACGATTCTCTCGGCAACTTCCGATGACGTCAGTATCGATCTCACCGACAAACGGGCGGTTGCTAAGGCGGTCCTCGATGCTGTCGTGGCGCTGAGGTCCGACCGCTAAGGGCCTCGGCCCGACTAGGTTTCTCCCCGAACCAACCACACAGGAGCTTCCCGTGAGCAGCTGGACATTCACCTCTGAATCGGTCACCGAGGGTCATCCCGACAAGATGGCCGATCAGATCTCCGATGCCATTCTCGATGCCATGCTGGCCAACGACCCAATGAGTCGTGTCGCATGTGAGACCCTCGTGACCACAGGCTTGGCCATCATCGCCGGCGAGGTCACGACCACGGGTTACGTCGACATTCCGAGCATTGTGCGCGACACCATTAAGGGCATCGGTTACGACCGCGAGTCCTACGGCTACGACGGCGAGACCGTGGGCGTCATGGTCAGTCTCGATGCGCAGTCTTCCGATATCGCTCAAGGCGTTGACGACTCCGAAGAGGTTCGCTCCGGTACGTCAGGTGAAGACATCCTCAATAAGCAGGGCGCGGGCGACCAAGGAATGATGTTCGGTTACGCGTGTAACGAAACCGACGTGCTTATGCCCCTTCCGATTCACGTTGCTCATCGCATGGCCGAGCGCCTTGCCGATGTCCGCAAGGCCGGAACCGTTCCGTACCTTCGCCCTGATGGCAAAACGCAGGTCACCTTCGATTACGAAAATGGCAAGCCTGTTCGTTTGCGCACCGTCTTGATCTCAACGCAGCACGATGAAGGCATCGATCGCGAAGATGCAATTCGCCCCGACCTCATCGAACACGTCATTCGACCAGTCATCCCTGCACAGTTCGCTAATGACGATTACCAGGTGCTCGTGAACCCGACTGGCCGATTCGTTATCGGCGGTCCGGTCGGCGACGCCGGGCTCACCGGTCGCAAGATCATTGTCGACACCTACGGCGGCATGGCTCGTCACGGTGGCGGCGCATTCTCAGGCAAGGATCCTTCAAAGGTCGATCGTTCCGCTGCCTACGCCGCTCGTTGGGTTGCCAAGAACGTTGTGGCCGCCGGTGCTGCAGATCGTTGTGAAGTCCAGGTTGCTTACGCCATTGGTGTTGCGCATCCGGTTTCGATCATGGTCGAAACCTTCGGCACCAATACGGTTGACGAAGAAAAGATCGCCGCAGCAGTGCGCAATGTCTTCGACCTTCGTCCCGCCGCGATTTCCCGCGACCTCGATCTTCGTAAGCCCCGTTACAAGCAAACGGCGGCCTACGGACACTTTGGTCGAACGGGCGATGCGTTCACTTGGGAACGTACCGATCGCGTCGAAGCTCTCAAGTCGGAACTCGGTCTCTGATCCTCTTGGGTCACTCGGAGCGGCGCTGAAATGGTCGCCGATCCGCAACAACCATCGCTGTCTTTCGATCCGCCACAGCCGGTGGGCTCAAACGAGCCTGACATTGAGATCACGATTGCTCCCGACGGATCCGTTTCGGACATCGACCTGTCCGATCAACATGTTGTACGCGTGCGTCCCGATGTGCCGGCCATCGACAAAACTTTTGACTATCTCGTTCCGCCGCAGATGTCTGAACAGATACGCGTCGGCACGATCGTGCGTATTGCACTTCACGGGCGTCGCGTCGGTGGGTGGGTCGTCGAAGATCGAGTCGAACCGCCGAAAGGAGTCAAGCTCCAATCGCTGGCGAAAGTTTCGGGATGGGGGCCACCTCCCGAACTGTTCGATCTCGCCGAATGGGCATCGTGGCGATGGGCTGGTCGGCCAGCGGCACTGCTGAATACTGCATCGCCATCGACAGTGGTGCGTGGGTTGCCGCGTGCCCCGGCTCGAACTCCACCGCCGGCCCCCATCGGATCCGATGAGGTTCATGATCTCGCCCAAGAGGCACTGGCCGGTGGCGTCGCCACACTTCGCCTCGCACCTGCAGTCGACCCATATCCAGTGCTCCTCGCTGCAGCGGCACTCGGGCCAATCCTTGTTGCTGCTCCGGTTGCGTCGATGGCGCGACATCTTGGGGTTCGGCTGCGCAGAGCTGGACTTCCCGTCGCGCTTCTTCCCGACGACTGGTCTCTCGCTCGAGCAGGCTGGGCGAATGTTTTTGGTTCGCGTTCGGCTGCATTTGCTCCGATCGCTTCACCGGCGGCCATCGTTGTTCTCGACGAACACGATGAATCGTTTCAGCAAGAGCAAGCTCCCACGTGGAATGCCCGAGATGTATTGATTGAACGAGCAAGACGAGCGGGCATCCCGTGTCTCTTGGTCAGTCCAACACCATCCCTCGAGGCCCTCGATGCGGGACGATTGATTACACAATCGCGTAGTGCCGAACGAGCAGGTTGGCCGCTCGTCGATCTCATCGACAGGCGTGACGAACCGCCCGGTTCAGGCTTGTTTAGCGAACGCTTGGTGGACGCGTTGCGTAGTGATGGTCGTGTGGTGTGCATCTTGAATCGCAAAGGACGCTCACGACTTTCATCATGTGCTGCATGCGGAGAGGTTGCAGCATGCGAGAAGTGTTCGGCAGCAGTGGTGCAAGGCGACGATGGAGCACTTGTTTGTCTCCGCTGCGACACCGTTCGACCATTGCTCTGCGTGAAGTGCGGCGGAACAAAAATGAAGAATCTGCGTGCCGGTGTTAATCGTGTCCGAGAGGAACTCGAAGCCCTCGTACGCGAACCAGTCGCTGAACTCACTGCCGAGCGAGGTACCGATGCAGGGGGAACAGGCACCCGTGTCATCGTGGGTACCGAAGCTGCGCTCTACCGAGTTCACAACGCAGATGTTGTGGCGTTTCTTGATTTCGACCAGGAACTTCTCGCTCCGCGATATCGGGCGGCCGAAGAAGCAATGGCGTTACTCGCTCGCGCCGCTCGTGTTGTTGGTGGACGTGAGGGCGGGGGACGGTTGCTTGTACAAACCCGCCTTCCTCAGCACGAAGTGCTCCAGGGAGCATTGCTGGCCGAACCCACGCGAGTCTCTGACGCCGAGCGGGCCCGGCGTGAATCGCTTGGCTTCCCGCCAGCCAAGGTGATGGCGCTGATCTCAGGTGCGTCAGCGGAGGCGTGGGTGAGCGCGTTCGTGGCCCCGATCGGCGTTGATGTGCTTGGCCCTGCCGACGGCCGTTGGATCGTGCGTGCGTCCGATCACGACACGCTGTGCAACGCTCTCGCCGCGGCAAGCCGGCCTTCGGGTCGACTCCGTATCGAAGTCGACCCGCTCAGGTTCTAACGCTTCGACCCACACGGCAGTGGAGTCGGAAGTCGTACTCAGTCCTCGGCAGTCCAGCCCGCGCGTCGCGTCTCATACATTGCGATTGCCGCGGCGGTTCCGACGTTGAGCGAGCCGATCTTGCCCAACTGAGGGATGTAGGCCAGCACATCGGCGCCGGCGAGCAGATCTTTCGAAAGTCCGCGATCCT
The DNA here is from genome assembly GCA_903867185.1 of uncultured Candidatus Nemicrothrix sp. Classification (GTDB taxonomy): domain Bacteria; phylum Actinomycetota; class Acidimicrobiia; order Acidimicrobiales; family Acidimicrobilacustridaceae; genus Acidimicrobilacustris. Next base: position 24,013 of record CAIPQK010000158.1, read on the forward strand.
CGTGGCCCATCACAATGCAGATGTTTCCCGACAGGTCAGTCTCATGGAGCGGGACCGCACCTTCGGCAAGTTCGACGCCAACAACCCGATAGCCAGCGGCATGGGCTGCAGCGAGTGCTTCGGTCGAGGTTTCGCAGGCTGTCGTGGTGACGAATTTCTGTGAACCAAGTGCGGTCTTCTGGACTTTGGCGTCGGTTGGCGAAGGTGAGCCAACGAGCCACAGATGATCGACGCTGTAAGCCGCTGCGGTTCTAAGGATGGAGCCGAGATTGAAGGGGTTCTGCACGCCGTCGAGCATCAACGCCATTTTGCGATCGTTCTTTCGTCGCCAGTCGCGATGCAAGCGTTTGAGTTCGGTACCACCAAGATTTCGAGTCATCGGGCCTTCACTTCAAGTAGTCGATATCCCGCGCGCGAACACACGCGAGTGGTGGCCCAACCTTGGGCCGTCATCCAATCAGCAAGAGAGTCGGCCCCGAGATGTCGTTGCACGACGAGCCATGCCATTCCCGACGGTGTAAGTCGATCGAGCCAAACCGTGAGCATGTGATGCATTGCCGGCTTACCGATTCGGATCGACGGGTTTGACCACAGACCGTCGAACCGAGTGGCTGGCAAGGCGGCGAGGTCCTCGGGTGTGCCATCGATGGCAGATCCGTCGGAGTCAACAACGACTGCGTGGATGTCGGGACAGTCGTTGGCCACACCGTTTTTGGCGGTGAGTGCGACCGCACGTTCGTTTAGGTCAACAGCCCACACCGAACTCGCCGGCGACCGCCGAGCAAGGCTTACAGCAATCGGGCCGTAGCCGCAGCCAAGGTCGCACACGTTGGCCATCGAAGAAGTGGGGTGAGGCGCCTCTTGCAAGAGCAGTCGGGTTCCGGCATCGATACGACTCTGTGAAAAAACACCACGGTCGGTGGTGAACTGGAGTTCAAGGTCGGCGAGAGAGAGTTGGATCTCTTGCTCGGCAGAATCCACCGCTGGAGTCCGGGAGAAGTACTGAGACGATGGGCCGGACATGTCACGACGCTACCCTTGAGGCATGGCTCCGCACTTGATCCGCATCATCGGTGATCCCGTGCTTACGCAACGCGCCACCGAGGTAACAAACGTCGATGGTGCTTTTGCAAAGCTCGTGCAGGACATGTTCGGCACGATGTACGAAGCACCTGGGGTCGGTCTTGCTGCTCCCCAGATTGGCGTGCAGAAACGATTCTTCGTCTTTGACTATGACGATGAGCCTGGCGTGATCATCAATCCGGTCATCGTCGAAACTCGTGGCGAAGCGGAATTCACCGAAGGTTGCCTTTCGATTCCGGGCTTACATTTCGACATCGTTCGCCCTGCCGAGATCCATGTGAAGGGCTACGACCTCGATGGCAACGAACTCGATCTTGAACTCGACGACTTCGCCTCTCGAGTCTTCCAACACGAGATCGACCATCTCGAGGGCATCCTGATGGAGAAGCACCTCACGGCCGAGCAACTTGCCGAAGCCAGATCAACGCTGCGCGAGTTACGCGCTCTCGGGGTAGGGCAACTCCCAGAACCCGAGGTCGGCGCCGGCCGATTCAGGATTCTCTGAGCACCACATGACCGAACCGATACTGGCGCGTCCGCCGGCCCGTAGTCAACGCATCGCGTATCTCGGAACCCCTGATGTCGCCGTCGAGCCGCTTCGGGCTCTTGTGTCTGCAGGCTTCGACGTTGTCATCGTTGTGTCCGGCGCCGATAAACGACGGGGACGGGGGAGCGAGAGTTCACCTTCACCGGTGAAAGCGGCTGCCCTCGAAATGGGGCTGCCCGTTTCCGATCAACTCGATGATGTCCTCAAATCTTCTATCGATCTCGCCGTCGTGGTCGCTTACGGCCGAATTATCCCGGTAACGATTCTCGAACGCGTGCCGATGATCAATATTCATTTCTCATTGCTCCCGCGTTGGCGCGGCGCTGCTCCAGTCGAACGGGCCCTACTTGCCGGAGACACAGAGACCGGCGTTTCACTGATGGACATTGGGGTGGAACTCGATATCGGCGATGTTTATGCGGAATCGAGAACGGAGATCGCCGACAACGACACGTTGATCACACTTCGTGAGCGCCTCGTGCAGATGGGCGCAACGCTGTTGGTCGATTCGCTGAAGCAAGGGCTTCCTGCACCGCGACCACAAACGGGCGATGTCACCTATGCGAAGAAGATTTCCTCTGAGGACCTGCATGTCGACTGGACTCGTGCTGCGAGCGACGTGGACCGTCTCGTGCGGCTTGGCGGTGCATGGACAACGTTTCGTGGGACACGTTTGAAAATCCACGAAGTGTCGGTTGTTTCGGGTCAGGGGATACCCGGATCAGTCGACGGACTCGTGGTGGCGTGCGGCGAAGGTGCGGTCGAACTTCTAGTGGTACAGCCAGAAGGCAAAGCGAAACAAGACGCGAGCTCTTGGAAGAACGGCGCTCGCGTAACTTCTACCGATCGATTGGGTCAATGACCGAGCCAGCAAAAAAGAAACCTGTTCGCAAGCCCTCAGATGTCGCAGGTGTTGCCGCTCGCCAACTTGCCGCCGAAGCGCTTCTGCGGATTGAGCGCGATGGTGCCTATGCCAACATCGTCCTTTCGCCACTTCTCGATTCGAGTGGACTCGAACAACGAGACAAGGGGTTCGTCACTGAACTGGTTTACGGAACGACGCGTATGCGCCGGTCGTGTGATTGGTTGGTCGACCGGTTTCTTCCCGATCCTGAACGGGTCGACCTCGTCGCTCGCACGTGGCTGCGGCTCGGGGCATTTCAACTGGCCTTTTTGGGCACGCCGCCGCATGCAGCGGTGAGCGCCACGGTGGAGGCCGCTCCCAAGAAGATTAGTGGTCTCTGTAATGCGGTCTTGCGCAAGGTGGCGACATCGTTGCCGGTGGTTTGGCCCTCTGACGAGGTTCGGCTGTCCCAGCCCGATTGGTTGGTCGCTCGGCTTTCCGAGGACCTCGGTCGCGAACGAGCACTAGCCGCGCTCGAAGCGATGAACGAAGCAGCATCGGTTACGACCCGAGACGATGGCTACATCCAAGACGAAGGGTCACAACTCGTGGCCGCAGCCGTCGACGCGGAACCCGGCGACTTGATTCTCGATATGTGTGCAGCACCCGGCGGTAAAGCGACGGCACTCGTGAGCGATGGGGCAATCGTGATTGCCGCGGACATGCGGCCGTCGAGGTTGACGCTGTTGTCGAGCAATCGCGATCGACTCGATATCAGTAGTAACGATATGCACATCGTGGGTGCCGATGGAACATCGCCTCCATTCCGAAGCAACAGTTTTGATCGAGTGCTTCTCGATTCACCCTGCTCGGGTCTCGGAGCGCTTCGTCGTCGTCCCGACGCGCGCTGGCGCATCACGCAAAACGACATCGACACGCTTGTTGAAATCCAACGCCGGCTTTTTGCTCAAGCAGTTGATTTGGTTCGACCGGGCGGTGAGGTTGTGTACAGCGTGTGCACAATTACCTCTGCAGAGACGCTCGGGCTCGATGAATGGGCCGCGAAGAACTATCCGCACCTCGTCGCTCGACCACTTGAGATCGATCCATGGATGGCATTGGGTCGAGGTGCAATTCTGCTTCCGCAGGATGAGGGAACTGATGGCATGTATATCCTTCGCCTTCAGGTGCCTGGCGATGAGGAAGTAGCGAACTAATGACAGACCATGCTGCGATGACGACACCGGCTGCGGGGTTATCGGCCAAAGTGCTGACGGTTTCCGATGGGGTGGTTGCGGGAACTCGTGAGGACAAAAGCGGAGCGGCACTTATTGATCGCCTCACCGCCGAAGGTTTTGTGATTGCCGAACACCGTGTTGTTGCTGACGGAATTCAAACTGTCGGTGAAGCAGTGTTTGAAATGTCTGAAGGATTCAACGGCCTTGTTGTGACGACTGGTGGCACTGGTTTCGGGCCGCGCGATCTTTCGCCCGAAGGCACGCGCATGGTGCTCGATCGCGAAGCTCCCGGATTCGCCGAAGCGATGCGTGCAGTGAATCCTCTCGGTCGACTTTCTCGAGCAATTGCAGGTACTCGTGGTCAAGCCCTTGTGGTGAATACTCCGGGCTCAACTTCTGGTGCGATCGAGTGTCTCGAAGCCATTCTCGATGTCATTCCTCATGCCATTCGATTGTTGGCGGGCGACTGAAGAACTCTGTTGAACACAAGTAGTGGTTGAGCCACGTCTGTAATGGACTGAACTGCTTCTAGTGGTAGCCGGTACGATTGTTGTATCGCGACTATCTCTACTGACGAGGCCCGCATGGGCCAGGCGATGAGCGCCGCGGCAACTGTTCGACGGCGCGTCGCGCCCCGTCCTTGGGTCGGTGCTGTCGTTGTTCCGGCAGGCGAACCAACGCATCCGGGATTCGAGGGCGCCACCGATGGACGTGAGGGCCCTCACGCTGAAGTGGTGGCCCTTGCCGCTGCAGGAGACGCTGCGAAAGGTTCAACGCTTTACGTGACGCTTGAACCTTGCTCTCACCACGGACGCACGCCGCCTTGCGCGGAAGCGATCATCGCTGCGGGTGTTGCGAAAGTTGTCGTTGGTGTGACCGATCCCGATTCGAATGTCTCGGGAGCAGGCATTGCTCTTTTGCGCGAAGCCGGCATCGAAGTTTCGGTTGGCTGTTGCGCAGACTTGGTTTCGCAGCAACTTGCTCCGTACCTTCACCACCGTTCCACCGGCCGACCGCTCGTTGTTCTTAAATTGGCCTCCACGCTCGACGGTCGAACCGCAGCGCCCGATGGCACCTCGCAATGGATCACTGGCGAAGAAGCCCGACTCGACGCGCATCGTCTTCGAGCCGACAGTGATGCAGTTCTCGTTGGCGCTGGCACAGTCCAGGCTGACAATCCGGCTCTGACGGTTCGACTGCCAAACGATGAGCGTCATCCCGATGACACCGAACCGCTTCGAGTGGTTTTGGGTTCGGCCCCGTCTGGTGCTGCAGTGCAACCGTGCCTCGAGTTTTCGGGCGACCTAGGCGCGATCCTCGACGATCTGGGCAGCCGTGGGGTGCTGCAACTGATGATCGAGGGCGGAGCAACGGTGGCGAAGACCTTTCACGAGGCCGGTTTGGTCGATCGATACGTTCTCTATGTGGCTCCAGCGTTTTTCGGGGGCGACAACGCCCAAGGCCTGTTTGTCGGTCCTGGAGTCAACTCAATAAACGAGCTCTGGCGGGGTCGAATTGTGGACGTGGCTCGGGTGGGGGACGATCTTCGACTGGAGATTGAGGCCTGATCATGTTCACCGGAATCGTTGAAGAACTCGGAACCGTGGCATCTCGTGATGGCTCGCGCCTGCGCATCAACTGCGCCAAAGTGCTCGAAGGCGCCTCCATCGGCGATTCAACTGCAGTGAACGGTTGTTGCCTGACCATCGTGGCGTTCGATACCAAACATGGTTGGTGGGAAGCCGACGTCAGTGACGAGACCTTCAACCGCACCAACCTCGGAGCACTTTCTGCGGGTGACCCCGTCAATCTTGAACGCCCCGTACGACTTGAAGATCGACTTGGTGGCCATCTCGTTCAGGGCCATGTCGACGCTGTCGGCGAAGTTGTGGTGGGTGTACCTGATCTCCAGGTACGTATGCCGTCGAATCTTCTTCGGTACGTCGTCGAGAAAGGTTCGATCACCGTTGATGGAATTTCGCTCACCGTCGTGAAACCACTCGATGATGGCTTTACCGTTGCGGTCATTCCCCACACTTCTGCAGTCACGACGCTTGGCCACAAAGGTCCTGGCTCGCCAGTAAACCTCGAAGTCGACGTCATGGCGAAATACACCGAACGCCTTATCGAAGCACAACTTGCTTCACTCACCCGGTCCGAGGAGGACTGATGCCCAAACAAGAACGTTCCAATTGGTCAGAGCACTTCGCGACTATCCCCGACGCCATTGCTGCGATTGCTCGCGGCGAAATCGTTGTCGTTGTCGATGATGAAGATCGTGAGAATGAAGGCGATCTCATCATGGCGGCCGAATCGGCCACCGCCGAGAAGATCGCGTTCTTTGTTCGCCACACCTCAGGCGTTATCTGCACACCTCTTACTGGCGAACGGCTTGACGAACTTGAAGTTCCGCTGATGGTTCGTGATAACACCGAAGCGCAACGCACGGCATTCACCTATTCGGTCGACTATCGCCATGACACATCAACCGGAATTTCGGCTGCCGATCGCGCGGCAACAATTCAAGCGCTCATCGATCCCAAAACTCGTCCAGGCGATCTTGCCCGACCAGGTCATATCTTCCCTCTTCGTTACGCCGAAGGCGGCGTACTGAAGCGCGCAGGCCATACCGAAGCAGCGGTCGATCTTGCGCGTATGGCAGGGATGTATCCCTCAGGTGTTCTGTGCGAAATCGTGAATGACGACGGCACTATGGCGCGGGTTCCTGATCTTGTTGAGTTTTGCAAGACCCATGATCTTCTGCTGATTTCGATTGCCGAGCTCATTCGCTATCGCCGCCAGAACGAAAAACTGGTGAAGCGCATTTCTGAAGCACGTATCCCCACGAACTGGGGCGACTTCACCTGTTACGTCTACGAAAATGTTCTCGATGGGCAGCAACACATCGCGCTCGTAAAGGGCGCAGTTCAGGGCGAAGACAACGTGCTCGTTCGAGTTCACTCTGAATGCCTCACGGGCGATGTCTTTGGTTCGCTGCGGTGCGATTGCGGTATTCAACTCGACAAAGCCATGGAACTTATCGACAACGAAGGACTCGGCGTCGTTGTGTATCTGCGTGGGCACGAGGGCCGAGGTGTCGGTATTGGCCACAAGATTCGCGCTTATTCATTGCAAGACGCTGGCCAAGACACCGTTGAAGCAAACGTAAGCCTTGGGCTTCCGATCGATTCACGGGAATACGGCATTGGTGCTCAGATCCTCGTGGACCTTGGCATCACCACAATGCGAGCGCTTACGAACAATCCTTCGAAATACGGTGGCCTCGATGGATTCGGACTCGACATTGTTGAGCGCGTGCCATTGGAAACGATTCCTAATCCTGAGAACATCGCGTACCTTCGCACCAAGCGCGAAAAGATGGGTCACATTCTTGAGGGGCTCGACTGATGTCTTCGAATTTTCGCGCAGCGAACTCGCTTTCGAGCAACGTCGATGGCGCAGGAGTTCGAGTTGGATTGGTATGTGGTCGCTGGAACGACCACATCACGAATCGGCTTATCGAAGGTGCTGAAAACGCTCTTGCCGTGCACGGCGTTGCTGAAGCCGACGTGATCCAAGTTTGGGTTCCAGGAGCCTACGAAGCACCGATGGCCGCCAAAGGTCTTATCGACAGCGGCAAGATCGATGTCGTGGTGTGCCTCGGAGCAGTTATCCGCGGAGAAACCTCGCACTATGACTTTGTTGCCGGCGAATGCGCACGCGGGATCATGGATGTGCAATTGGCAACTGGAGTTCCGGTGATCTTTGGTGTGCTTACCACCGAGAATCTCGAACAAGCCCTTTCCCGCTCCTCCGAAGAGGACAACAAGGGTGAGGAATGTGTTCGGACTGGGCTCGAGATGGTCAACCTTCTGAGGTCACTCGCAAAGAAGTGATCTCGGTTAGCTGACAGCGGCGCCGAACAATTTGCCTATGGCCATCGTGATCGCCATAGCAAGGATGCCTCCGGTGACGACGCGCATGGTGGAACGTCCCACCTTTGCGCCACCCGCCTTTGCGCCGGCAATACCGAGTGCGAAGAGTGCAAGTAACGCCACAACAAGCGTGATCGCAATACGCGCTCCCGCAGGTGCAAGTGCGGCGGCAAGGAGGGGGAGAACCGCTCCGAGTGCGAACGAAGCCATCGATGACCACGCCGCCTGCAAGGGGCGGGCGATCGTTTCTTCGGTGATGCCAAGTTCTTCAATGAGGTGAATCTCGAGAGCGTTATGGGCAGTGAGTTCGATAGCGACCTCTCGGGCAAGGTCGTGTTTCAAGCCCTTCTCTTGGTAGATGGCAGTGAGTTCTGCCAGTTCGCGCTCTGGGGTGTTTTCTAATTCCCACACCTCTTTGGCGATATCGGCACGTTCGGTATCTCGCTGAGAACTGACCGAGATGTATTCGCCCATACCCATCGCCAGGGCACCAGCGCTCAATCCGGCAACGCCGGCTGTGAGGATTGCATCCCGGGAAGCATCAGCGGCCGCCACGCCAAGAATGAGTGACGCTGTCGAAATGATTCCGTCATTGGCCCCCAGCACGGCGGCTCGGAGCCATCCGGTGCGGTGACTGAGATGTCGCTCTTTGTGCCGTGCCATGACCTAAGCCTACGGCGCATATCGGAGTTCTCAGCCCGTAATGGGTTTCTAGGTTGCGGGAGGTGGACGGTAGGTTGGTCACATGTTGAAGCTCGTTCTTCCCAAGGGGTCGCTCGAAAAGGCAACCCTCGAACTGTTTGAGGCGGCCGATCTCAAGGTGTCTCGTAGTTCCTCTGTCCAGTACAAGGCCACGATCGATGATCCGCGCGTCATCGACGTGCGCATCCTGCGGCCCCAAGAAATACCGGTCTATGTCGCTGAAGGGCTCTTCGATCTGGGAATCACAGGTCGGGACTGGATCGAAGAAACGAACTCCACGGTTGAGTCGCTTGGTGAGTTGAAGTATTCGAAAGTCACCAGCAATCCCGTTCGCATCATCGTCGCTGTCCCCAGCGATTCGCCGTACGAGAGCGTTGCGCAGCTTCCGCAAGGTGTGCGGGTATCAAGTGAATATCCCGAACTCACCCGTCGATATTTCGCCGACAAGGGAATCAACGCCGACATCAAGCTTTCGTATGGAGCGACCGAGGCAAAGGTTCCTGACATCGTCGATTGCATTGTCGATATCACCGAAACCGGAAACGCTCTTCGTGCCGCCGGCTTGAAAATCATCGACACGATCTTGGTTTCCTATACCGAACTGATTGCGAATCCGAATTCCTACGCCGATCCGGCCAAAGCACACGCAATGCGCCAAATCCGCACATTGCTCGAAGGAGTGCTCGATGCCCGGGGCAAGGTGCTCGTAAAACTCAATGTTCCAACCGATCGTCTTGAATCGGTGATCGCCGTTCTTCCTTCAATGAAATCGCCCACGGTCAACGAACTTTTCGGTGGCGCGGGTTACGCGGTCGAGTCCGTTGTCGAAAAAAGCGGAATCAACGTGCTTATCCCCGCACTCTCCGATGCTGGTGCGACCGACATTCTCGAACTTCCGATCTCCAAGATCGTTCCGTAACCATGGCGAACTCGCCACAGACCGTGCCGTTAAGTGATGGCAGGGGAGTGGTCGCGTCGTTCGATGATCCTCGTGGACTCGGTGTCGTGCGCAGAGACGATGGCACCGAGTACCCGTTCCATTGCACAGCGATTGTCGATGGGACGCGAACGATCAATGTCGGAACAGCTGTTTCGTTCTCGGTTGCTCCGGGCAGGATGGGTCGCTGGGAAGCGGTAGCGATCTCCGCTGTTGCCCAATAGGTCCGATCAGATTCAGGACTTCGCTGCGTTGACCCGCTGCACGTAGACCGTCTGAAGAACGGTGAGGGCCTGACGGAGTTCGGCTCCGCTTTCGCCGAGGCGATCTTCGGTGGCATCGAGCATCGACGTCATCGCATCAATCGCAAGACGAACCTCTTCGTATTTCGGCTCAGCCTGATCGAGATGCACGGCGGCCAGTTCGTAGAGGCCCATGAGGTGGTTGGCCACGAAGACCGACGCTGGATGCGACATCAATTGGCGCTGCACCTCGGCCATCTGGGCGATCATTTGCTCGGCCTGGGCCCGTTCCTCGGGCGAGAGGTCGTCGAGATTGGGGCCTCCGAGCATTTCTGAGGCGCTCGTGGCCGGTCGTTCCTCGGCGCCGGATCGCTCAACCGGCACCTCGCCATCTGGGGTCCACAGGCTCATCGGGGGCTCTCTTTCGTACCGGTCAGGCCCCATCGCAGGAGCCGCGGTTGGCTCGTATTGCGCTGGGGTGGGGTGGAACCGGTATCGTAGGCGTCTCACAACTGAACGGAAGCGGGGCCTCGGCTCCCACCCGGCCACCTCAGAGCAGTTGCATAACTCTGAACCGTGCGCCCGGGTCGCAACATTCTCCTCTCTTTCTGGGGTGTCGTGCTCTTGCATGGCGGTCTCGAAAGGTCTTTCCGGTGTGTACCGGAGACTCTCGGTGGGTGTCGGCTTCCGCCCGGCGCCTGCCGTTCGTTGTTTTTGGGTCCGCCCAGAAGCGACGCACAACTGGCGCCACGTCCTAATCACAATGCACAGGGAGGACCTGGCACGAATGAGGAGTGATCGGCCATAGTCACGGCCGCAAACACCGAGCCCCGGATCAACGATCGCATTCGCGCACGCGAAGTGCGGCTCGTCGGACCCGATGGCGCCCAGATCGGAATTACGCCGCTACCCGAAGCACTTCGGATGGCTCTAGAGCTTGAACTCGATCTCGTCGAGGTGGCCGATAAGGCCAACCCTCCAGTTTGTCGAATCATGGATTACGGCAAATACAAGTACGAGGCCGCACAGAAAGCGAAGGAGTCACGCAAGAAGAGCACCAACGTCGTGGTTAAGGAAATGAAGTACCGGCCCAAAATCGGCGTCGGCGACTTCGATACCAAAACCAAGAAGGTGGAGCAATTCTTAAACGAAGGGCACAAGGTCAAGGTCACGATCATGTTCCGAGGCCGCGAGATGCAGCATCCGGAATTGGGTCGCAAGATCCTCGACCAGGTCGCTGAAGCGGTTACCGCGGTTGCCAAGGTCGAGATCTACCCCCGGCTCGATGGTCGCAACATGACGATGGTCCTCGGACCCGACAAGAAGGCGCAAGCTGCTGCTGAAAAGCAACGCAGTGCCGACGACTCGGAAACTCCGGTGGCCTCCACTCCAATGACACCAGAAGCAACTGCACCAGAAGCAGCGCAACCGGCTCCGGCTGAATCAGTTGCCACCGAACCAGTTGCCACCGAACC
>CAIPQK010000159.1 GCA_903867185.1 uncultured Candidatus Nemicrothrix sp.
ACCTCACCGGCGTTGGGCGGACTCAGCCTTTATAACTCTGGCGGATCTGCCAACGCGGCCGTTGACCTCGCCGGGTTCTTCTCGTGAGGTTCAGTCCTTTGCGCAAGATCGCGATTTGTTCGGTCGCATTGGCGATCGTGGCGCTCTCGGTCACCGTCTTTCCTCAAGAGCGGAAGGCCGGTGCTGTCGTCGAAAACTTTTCGTCTCCGTGGACCGTCTCGGTGACACCTTCGACGTCTCTTCTTGATGGCCAGCTCATCACCGTCAATGTCAAGACTGACGTCGACCATCCGATGACTGTCGTGCAGGCACAGGTGTGTCGCTCGGGAGTGCAGTACATGCCAAGTAGTGGCTCTGATCCTGCAACTGACTTCACCCTTGGTGGCGCGAACTGTCCATCGATTCCGGTCTCCACTTCTGGTGATATCCGAATCGCCGACGATGGCCCGGCGACCTACGGCACTACCGACGCCGGGTATTCATTCCAGATGTACGTGGGAGTCGGCACGGTGAACTGGTCTGGTTCCGACGGCGACCAAACGATGACCTGCGATGAAACCACTCCGTGTTCGTTGGTGGTGGAAACGCGAGGGAAAGACGACGCTGGTGACTATCGGTGGATCCCATTTGTACGTGAACTCACCTACCAAGTGACAGATCCAATCTCAGGTTGTGGTGGTAAGGCGGCTGACTTCCTTGCCACGGCGAGCTCGGATCGAATGATTGACTCGTGGGTTCGTTGGGCGCTTGAGCAATGTCATCTTCCGGGCGCGCAGGCCGGTGCTGCCACAGTTCAGTCATTCGCCGAGGAATCTCTGGCGATGGAATCGTTTTCTCTCGGCACCGCAGATATCGCGTATTCGGCTGTTGGATATGACAGCAAGGTGGGCTTCGGCCAAGGCACGGCCGCTGAACCCATCGCCATGCGTGACTACGTCGCTGTTCCGGTTGCGCTCAATGCCATGGTTCTTGCCGTGGGAAATGGTGTGCCGTCGGGAGGTCGAAAGGTTCCCTACACGAATATCAAGATGACGGTGAATGAGGTCACGCATCTTCTTGCCGGCGGTTCGTCTGCTATCAGCGGCGACTTGTCAGCAATCGTTGAACGCAATCCGCAGTTCGTCGCGAATGGACTCTTCGCTCCTGCGTCGCCGATCGCTCTTGGTGCGACAGCACAGGACGAAGCAACCTCGTGGCTGTTCACGAATCATTTCGATGTCGTTCGGCCCCAACTCTGGAAAGTCCCCGACGACAACGCGTTCGGTCCCGAACGAGGAATGGACCGCGGCTCCTATTCGCGCCTTCCCACCGCCGATCCATCGTTCGGCGGAGTCTTAGATCTCTTCACGGGCCGAACGACCCTTGACAAGGCCATCAAGAAGTTGACGAAGAATGACTACGGCGGCGTATGGGCGATCACTGACGCAGCGACAGCAAACGCTCTGGCAATGACCCCGGTTCAGATTGCCTACGACGGTGACTCGGTCAATTTTGTTGGTCCGACGCAAGCCGCAATGAATGCGGCTGTTACCACGATGACCTCAACCACTGATGGTCGCCTCTTGCCGGATCCGACAAAGTTTGCCGATTCGTCTGGACCCGAGGTTGATGGACAACTTTCTTATCCGATGACCTATGTCGAATACGCGATTGTTCCCAAGGCGCCACTCGTCGATAAGTCCTGTGCTCCGCGTTCTGGATCTCAGGCGTTGCTAACGAACTGGCTGAAGTACGTGGTGAATGAAGGTCAGTCGAATCTTCCAGGCGGCCTTCAGCCGATTACGGACGATCTCAAGGCCGCGGCAACTGCGGCAATCGCCCAGGTTGGTACGGGTGCGGTCACTTGTAACGCTGCCGTATCGACTGCTGGTGGCGGGAGCACGGACTCGGTAGGAGCTCCTTCGGCTCCTGGCGTTGTCTCTCGTACCGCCACGAAATCGGGAACTACTGCGAGCGCTACGGCCGTCGCCGCAGGTGCGGCAGCCAACACGCAAGTTCTTGCCGACGCTGAACTTGCATCGGCGCTTGCCGACATGGGCTCGTTTGATGACGGATCAGCCATGAGCGGCCTTCTTGCGATTGGTGGCCTGGTTGCAGTCTTCGGGTTGCTCGTCGTCTCGGCAATGGCAACTTCGGGCAAGCTGAATCTTCGCGGACGGTCGGGTAAGTCGCAATGACCACCGTGCTTGATTCAAAGACGTCAACGCAATCGTCAAGCGACTCTGATAACTCCGTCGAACCCGACGCGATTTCAGAACCATTGGCAGAGGAGTTCAACGAACCTGCTCGTTCGATGACGACCGGGCAATTGGTCGGACTCTGGATTGTTATTGCTGTCGTCATCCTCGGCATCGTCCTCTATCTCGTTGAGCCGATGTTCCAACAGCGCGAACAAGGGTTGTTGCTTGAGCGATATCGCACGAGCATCGATAAGGCGGCCAATCAATCAACCGGGCTCGGTGGCGTTGAGGTCTCCTCGATTGCTCCGTCGATCGGAAGTGCGGTTGGCATTCTCGAAATCGGCGCAATCGGAATGCGGCAGGTCGTGGTTGAAGGCACCGCAGCTTCGAACACGATGGTCGGACCTGGCCACGTTCCAGGTACTGCTGCCCCGGGTCAACCCGGCAATGCAGTGATTGTCGGCCGCAATTCAATGTACGGCGGACCATTTGGCGATCTGTCGAAGATGGCTGTGGGCGATCAGATTGTTGTCTCCACGACGCAAGGTCAGTCCCTCTACGAGGTCACCGATGCTGGCTCGGTGCAACTGAACAATGCAGCGACTCCGACGGCGGCGCCGAAGGTTCCCGCGCCCACCCCGTCACCGACCACAACTTCGACGACAGTCGCGTCAGAGGTAGATCCAGCAGCAACGACGGAAACAACTGTTGAAGCGACGACAACGACGGTTGCGGCGGAAGAGACCACCACAACAGTTGAAGGTGAAACCGCCACGACTGAGGCTCCGGCGACGACCACCACCGTGGCGGTCGAATCGGCGCTTGGCGGCGGATCAATCCCGCTGAACAGCCTCTATGGAACCTCAACCGACGACCGGCTCACACTCGTCACCTCGGCAAGCGCGTTTCCCTGGAACTCAGGTGAAGCAACAGTGGTCATCGCCGTCATGAAGGGCAAGCCGTTCGAGCCGACACCGCAAAATGGTCGTAGTGCGAAGGGTGCCGGCAACGATGGCGATTCGTCGAAGTGGCCAGTGACGATTCTTGCGTTCCTTTGCTTGGCTGCAGCGGTTGGCGGTGCAGTGCTGCTGTATCGCCGCTCCACTCCGAAGATCGCGTACTTGCTTACGGTTCCGCCGCTCTTGGCGTTTGCGATTCTTGCTTCGGAATCATTCAGCTTGCTCTTGCCTGCTTGGTCCTGAATAACTCAACCCAATGCAATTAACGCGGAGGCCGGATGAGGCCTTCTTGCACAACAGTGACGGCGAGTTTGCCTTCGCTCGTAAACACTGAGCCAGTGGCAAAGGCACGTCCACTCGCTGCACTCGGTGTTTCTTGCGCGTAGAGCAACCATTCATCGGCTCGGAATGGGCGATGGAACCACATGGCGTGGTCGAGGCTGGCCATGAAGACGTTGTCGATGGGGCCGAGTGCATGGGGGAGCAGCGCCGTATCGAGCAGTGTCATGTCTGACGCATACGTGAGTGCGCAGGTGTGCAAGACGGGGTCATCGGGGAGCTTCCCTGTGGCCTTCATCCAGATGCGTTGATACGGCGGCAGTTCTCGATGACGATCTTCGGGTGACCAATCGCAGTTCCGAAGGTCGAATGGCAGATCCATTTCGAATCGGTGATCGCCGTATTCCGCCGCCATTTCGGCCCATCGCTCCTGAACGGTTGGGAGTGTTTCGGGCGCAGGGACGTCGGGCATAGTCGCGGAATGGTCGAAGCCATCTTCGGGTACCTGAAACGAAGCTGAGAGGCTGAAGATTGCCCGGCCATGTTGAATGGCGGTGACGCGACGCGTGGTGAACGAGAGCCCGTCGCGGATACGTTGGACTTCATACAGGATCGGGACACGGGAATCACCCGGGCGGAGAAAATAGGCATGCAGTGAATGCACGCGGGTTTCTGGTTCGACGGTGCGGGCGGCGGCGATGAGCGCTTGACCAGCGACCTGTCCACCGAAGACACGCTGCTGTTCCGAGGGGGGACTGACGCCACGAAATATATTGACCTCGATTGGTTCGAGATCAAGGAGGGTGAGGAGTGCGTCTACTGCGGCCTGAGTCACCCTCTTAATCTCCCACATTGCCGGGGGTTTTGTGGGCGTTCTTCCCGCATCAGTGCCGGTTGTGCCGGTAGGGTCCGCGCATGGCTACGAACTTTCCGCAGGGATTCCGCTGGGGCACCGCAACCGCTGCACATCAGGTCGAGGGTGGCAACTGGAACAACGATTGGTGGGCGTGGGAACACGCTCCGAATACGCCGTGCGAAGAACCAAGCGGCGACGCGTGCGATCAGTTGAATCGCTACGACTCCGACATCGCGCTGTGCGCGGCGCTCGGATTCGATAACTACCGATTCTCAATCGAGTGGTCGAGAATCGAACCCGAACCTGGTGAATTCTCAATTGCCGCGCTCGATCATTACCGACGCGTGCTCGCGTCGTGTCACGCGCATGGCATTGAACCGGTGGTGACCTTCCATCACTTCACGACACCTCGCTGGGTCGTTGCGGAAGGTGGTTGGCACACCGCGTCGACTGTCGATCGTTTCCTGCGCTTCGCAGAGAAGTCCGTAAATCACCTCGGCGATCTCATCGGAACGGCCTGCACTATCAACGAGCCGAACATCGTTTCGTTTGTTGGCTATCAGATGGGATTCTTCCCACCGGGGTCGACTGACGACGCGGAGTTTGCAGCAGCCAACACGAACTTTATTGATGCACATCGTCGAGTCGTCCCGATTCTGAAGGGTGGCCCCGGGGATTTTCCGGTCGGTCTCACATTGTCGATGGCTGACTATCAGGCAGTTCCGGCGGATGATTCCGATGCGATTGCACGTCGAGATCAGATTCGTGCGGTGTCAGAAGATCAGTTCCTCGACATCGTTGGCAAAGACGACTTCCTTGGTGTGCAGGTCTATAGCCGCACGCGAGTTGGGGCGAACAGCGTGCTGGGCGGCGAAGAAGGTGTCCCAACACTTCCGATGGGGTACGAGTTTTGGCCCGAATCGCTTGCCGCGTGTTTGCGTCGAGCGTGGGACTACACCGGTGGCTCGGTCCCGCTTCTTGTTACCGAAAACGGAATTGGTACCGACGATGATCCGCAACGAATCGAGTACGTGCAGCGCGCGCTCGAAGGCGTTTTAGCGTGCATCGACGATGGAATCGATGTGCGGGGCTACACCTACTGGAGTCTCATGGATAATTTCGAGTGGGCGTTCGGCTATCGGCCTCGATTCGGAATCATTGCGGTAGACCGGGCGACGCAGCGCCGCACGGTCAAGCCCAGTGGTGAATGGCTAAGTACCATCGTTCGGGCGAACGCGCTTTAAGTGACAACTGTCGACTCAGCGATGTGACTATTCGCAACTAGGGTGATCGAGTCCGGCTCGAACGCGAGGAGCGCCCCCGATGAGCCACGAAATCAATCACGAGTTCCCCGCGACGTCACACACGGTGACACCGCTTCCCGAAACCTCGGGAGTTCTTGGCGGAATCATTCACTCGATTCGTACGCGCGGTCTTCGTTACGCGCTTGTTGCTGCGGTCAACGTTGTTGTCGGTCAAACGCTCCTGCTCGCGCTCCAGGGAGCGATGGGCCCGAGCTGGGCCAACGTTCTTGCCGTCGGGCTGTCATCAGTGCCGGCTTATTACATGAACCGCGCTTGGGTGTGGGGCAAGCGGGGTAAGAGCCATTGGAAGAAAGAAGTTCTTCCGTTCTGGCTGTTTACGATCGCCGGACTTGTTCTTTCCACAATCGCAATTGCGATTGTGCACCGCTTCACCGATGGCAAATTGATCATCAACTTCATTCAGCTCGTTGCCTTCGGTATCTTGTGGGTCGTCCGTTTCTTTGTCCTCGACAAGTTGTTCCATGTCGAGGTCTTTGAAGACGACACCCCCGACGAGGTCTGACGAGATGGATCCAGTAATGAAGGCTGCTGCAGAAGCAGCGAGAGGTTTTATGCCCCCAGACGAGGGAGTCGCGCTTCATGAAGCGGCGCTGCTGGTTGCCGAGGGTGCGTCACCGATGCTTGA